>JACQJN010000100.1 GCA_016205085.1 Elusimicrobiota bacterium
AGAGAAAAACCGGAAGCCTGCCACAAACTGGGATAAAGGCTTTGGGAAGTAAAGCCGGGAATGGTGTTGATCTCTCCGAAATAAATCTTACGAGTTCTCCTGCCGACAAAAAAATCCACGCGGGCCATTCCATGGCCTTCAAAAATCTCGAAAGCCCTTTTAGCGAAATCGCGGATTCTGCCCGCCTCTAAAAAAGAGAGGGGAGCGGGTATCAAAAGCTCATGACCCTTCTGATCTAAATACTTGGCCTTGTAATCAAAAAATTCATATTGGCTTCCGATTTTTATTTCTCCGCACACGGAGACCCGAACATCCCCAGGCTCTCCCAAAACCCCGCAACAAATTTCCTGCCCCTCCACCCCTTTCTCCAACATCACCTTGGTATCATATCGGAAAGCCCGCCGAACCGCTGGCCCCAACTCGGGCCATTTCTTGACTTTGAAAATCCCGACGGAAGAACCCAGGCGGACAGGTTTGACAAACAAAGGCAGGCCCAAACGCTTCACCTCCCTCCCGTAAGATTTAAGTTCTTTCCACGAGCGAAGCAGGACATGCGGCAGAACCGGGATACGGGCCTGCATCGCCAAACGTTTCGCCACCTCCTTATCCATCCCCACCGCGGAAGCCAACACCCCGCAGCCCACGTAAGGCAGATGAGCCAGCTCCAGGAATCCCTGCACGGTTCCATCCTCTCCCATCGGTCCATGCAGGATAGGAAAAACCACGTCCGCTGTATACATTTTGGACAGAGAAGAGAGCAGGGAGTTCCCCTTGCGATCCATCTGGATAGCAAGAGGCTGGTACCGTCTAGGATTGAGATGGTCCAAGATAGTTCTGGCAGAATTGACAGAAACCTCGTGCTCCGCCGATTGCCCTCCATACAACACCGCCACCCGTATTTTTTTACTCAATGATTCCCCCCCCCAACACTTCGTCCCCGTGATAAAAAACAGCCGATTGCCCCGGAGTCACCGGCGGCTGGGAAACTTCAAGACACACCTCCGCCCGGTTTCCGGATAATTTCTTCACTTGAGCCCGATACCCCGCATGACGGTATCGGACCTTCACCTCCACAGGGACAGAAGCCTCCTCCGAAGGAAGCTCCCCCGCCCAAGAAACTTGCGAAACAAAAAAATGATCGCAGCCCACCTCGCCCGGACCTCCCACCATCAGGGCATTGGCGTTTGCATCCATTCCCACCACAACCTTCTGTCCCTCTCGGCCCCCCAGGCCCAACCCCTTCTTTTGGCCGATGGTATAATGGATCAAGCCTCGATGGGTTCCCACCTGAACTCCCTCTGTGTCCAGGATGGGTCCAGGCAAAATTTCACCGACTTGGTGTTGTCGCAGAAACTCCCTATAATCCCCGTCGGGAACAAAACAGATCTCGTGGCTGTCAGGCTTACCCGCAGTCGTCAGTCCCAAATGGCGGGCCTTTTCTCGCACCTCCACCTTAGTCATATCTCCCACGGGAAACAGGGAATGCTTCAATTCGGCCTGAGTCAGCATATAGAGAAAGTAACTCTGATCTTTTTGCAAATCCCTCGCTTTTAGCAATCGATAAAATGAGTTGCGAGTTGTGAGTTTTGAGTAGTGTCCGGTCGCTAAAAAATCCGCATCCCAGGCTTTCGCCAATTTCATTAGATAATCAAACTTGATGGAACGGTTGCACTCCACGCAGGGGTTGGGGGTTCTAGCCGAAAAATAGCTCTCCACGAAAGGGGAGATCACCTTCTCCCCAAAAAGTTTCGCAGCCTCCATGGTGTAGTGAGCTATTCCCAAGCCCTCGCAAACCCTCCTGGCGTCTTCGATATCGGAAGGGGAGCCACAACATCCAAAACCGGAGTTCAGCTTGGGCAAAAGTCTCAAAGTGACGCCCAGGACTTCATACCCCTGTTCCACCAAAAGGGCGGCGGCCACGGAACTGTCCACCCCCCCGCTCATCGCCACCACTACACGCTTCCTGGACATAGGACCTAGGACCTAGGACTTAGGACTCGTCTTTGTTTTTCTAAGATTTTGGGAAACACTTCTAAAAATCTCTCCACCTCCTCCATGGAATTTCCCCAGCCCACTGAAAACCTTAAAGAGCCCTTAGCCAGGGCGGGAGCTATCCCCATGGCCCTTAACACATGCGAAGGATCCACGGAGCCGGTAGAACAGGCAGGCCCACTGGAAACACAAATCCCTTCCAAATCCAACCCCACCACCAACGCGTGTCCATCCACTCCCTCAAAAGAAAAATGGGCCGTATTCGGCAATCTCAGATCCGGGTGTCCATTTAACCGAACCCCCGGCAACTTCAAAATTCCAACCTCCAGATGTTTTCTCAAACGCAAAAACTCCACAGAATGCTTCTGCATCTCGTTCTGAGCCAATGCACAAGCCGTTCCCAAAGCCACAATGCCTGCCACATTCTCGGTCCCTCCTCGCCTTTCCTTCTCCTGATGTCCCGTGACCAAAGGCGACAGCCTCACCCCCCGGCGAATATAGAGGGCGCCGATCCCCTTGGGGGCGTTGAGCTTATGTCCCGACAAAGAAAGAAGGTCCGCCCCCAACTCCCGGACTGAAATAGGAATTTTTCCCACTGCCTGAACCGCATCCGTATGAAACAATACTCCTTTCTCACGGCAGATCCGATCTATCTCATGGATAGGCTGCAACGTCCCCACTTCATTGTTGGCAAACATGATAGAAACCAGGCAGGTATCCGGTCTCAAAAACCGGCGTATCTCTTCCGGATCCACCCGGCCGTAACGATCCACCCCGACATAGTCCACCTCAAATCCACGGGCCTCGAGCAGTTTAAAACTCTCCAAGACGGCATCGTGTTCAATACGGGAGGTAATCAGATGCTTCTTGACAGCAGCCCCCTGTATGGCAAAAGCATCCGACTCTGATCCGCAGGAAGTAAATACAATCTCATCCGGGTACTGGGCCCCGATCAGCGAACTCACCTGCGCCCGAGCCTTTTCCACAGCCCTGCGGGTTTCCTGACCCAGCCGGTAAGCGCTGTTGGGATTGCCAAAATATCTTTTCAAATAAGGAAGCATGCCGGACAACACTTCCGGCCTGACAGGGGTGGTAGCGTTATGATCGAAATAAACGGTGGGAAGAGTCACGGTCACTGTCCAAATCCGAAACCTTTAAACAAATCCTCATCCTCCGCAACCTTTTTCTTTCCCTGACTCTCTTCTTTCTTGGCCGGCGCAGGAGCGCTAGCCCCCGGAAGCTGCGTCTTCTTAACGCCTCCCTCCGCCTCCACCGGCTGGACAATGACTTTGCGAATCCCTTCGCTGAAAGCCAAAATTCCCGATTTGGCATCAAAAAACAGATGAAAAGGGCTTTCTTTCATCTGAGGCTCATAGGCTTTGCCCAGATTGACCTTCATTTGTTCCCAACCAGGATTATATTGAAGCATGCCGCGCACATCGACCCGCTTGCGCACGATGGGCAAAGAAAACCGAATCCGATAGATGCCATTGGCATCCGTAATGCCCGTATCAAAAGCGGTGGACTCGAAAGCCTGTTTTTTCCCCTCACCCATCGGGACGTCTCCCGTCGGAGTTCCCGTCGCTGAAACGGCCCGGATCACCACCCCTTGGATGGGGTTATCCTGATAATCCGTGATAATCCCTTGAATATATCCCTCCAGATAATCGGCACTCCTGGGAAGAGAAAAGAACAAAAACTCTTTACGGCCGATGTAGCGCTGATTGACCACCAGATCCACAACCCGTTCCTCAGCCAAATCCAGAACCCGAAGGTTCTTTCCAGCCTTGCCTCCCATGCCCGCACAGCCTATAAAAGCAGTGATCAGCAAAACTTCTTTAAGCCCACGCATGTGTTTCGTAATTATATCCTTTTAGGCCCTCCGATGGCTACTTCTTAGTAGGCGGGGTGGATTTGACAAAAAATATGACTCGTCTATTCTTGGCTCTATTCTCCGGATTGTCATTGGAAACCGACGGACGGTATTCCCCATATCCGATGGCAGCCAGCCTGGAGGGGGGAACCCGCTTGGTATTGACTAGAAACCGGACTACATTCGTCGCCCGAGCCGTGGAAAGTTCCCAATTGCTTTCGAACTGATGGGTCCGGATGGGAATATTGTCCGTGTGACCTTCCACAATGATATCCTGCTTTTCAGCTAATTGACTCAATGAAGGAGACAGTTTGTTGAGGATTTCCACCATGCGAGGAGCCAAATCGGCTTTGCCACTTTCAAAAAAAGCCATCTGTCCCTGCTCGCTCAAAGAAATCTTCATTCCTTCCTTATCCACCTTCACCTCTCCCGCAATGCTCTCCTTCTTCATCAATTCCTCCACCTGAGCCTTGGCATTCTGGATATTCTTGTTGAGAGCCGCCGACAAGGCATAGAGAATAATGAAAAAACACACCAATTCCGTCATCAGATCGGCATAGTTGATCAGCCAGGGAGGCGCCGGATGGCCGATCTGAGACACCCTCGGATCATCCTCATCAATGAGATTTCTAGGCTTTAAAGGCATCTTCTACTGGGGGGGAGCCTCTGACCGCTTAGCTCCCACCTTGACCATCACCCGTTTGGCAGGCTCCAAATAGGCCTTGAGATTTGCTTCCACCACGCTGGGATTAGCTCCGCTCTGCAGCAAAAGCACTCCGCGGATAATAATCTCTTTAATCAACAACTCCTCTTCCGAACGCCGATGGAGCTTGCCCGCCATGGGCAGAAACAAAAGATATCCGGCCCCTAATCCATAAAAAGCGGCCGCCAGGGCCAGAGCCATGCGCCGAGGTACCTCTTCCACATCGCTGATGGAGTTGAGCATCAAAATCATTCCTAAAACAGTGCCGATGATGCCGAATGCCGGGGAGTAGGTTCCCAAGGCATTGAAAATTTCTCGCCCCACCTTGTGCCTTTCACGAATAAATCCGATTTCCGTTTCCAACATGTTGCGGATAAATTCCTGGTCGGAACCATCCACCACCAACTGCACCCCCCTCTTTAAAAAATCATTGTTGATTTTTTTAAGATCCACTTCCAAGGCCAAGAAGCCTTCCTTTTTAGCCTTCTGGGACAAGGTCACAAAGGTACTCACAATTTCAGAGGTATCTTCCCCAACTGAAAAAAGAACCTTTCTCAAAACTTTTCCCAGACCCATCACCTGGGAAATAGGGTAATTGACCAAAATAGAACAAAAGGTGCCTCCCATCACCACTAAAAAAGCCTCCACGTTCATGAAAGGCTTGAATCCGCCAACACCCTCCGCAATAAAAATGGAGGCCACCACAAAACCGAAGAAAACTATAATCCCCGCTACTGATGCAATATCCATCTTTGTCGCGTCCTCCGCACCACTTCTTCTATTCTCGTTGGAAACCCGCGATAGGGTTCACAACCGGCTTTCCGGAATTGATTTTCTTACGGTACTCCAAAATACGGGACACCACCTCCTCCACACGATCTCGAACCACAAATCGATTCCCCGTCACCAAAGTGATCACCGTATCCGGAGCGGATTCTACCGTTTCAATCAGTTCCGCATTTAAAGTAAGTATGCTCCCATTGAGCCTATGAACCGTGATCATGGTTCAGGGGTCACTCCGGCACCGCCATCTTCTTCATTCCCGGTAGCGAAAACCCCGAATCTTCGGTTTGATCCGTAGACGGCGCACTTTGAGCCGAAGCCTCCTCTTGCGGCTGAGGACTGCTCCTACGGCGAACTCTGGACCGGGTCTGCCTGGGAGATTGCGGAGGCACCGTAAAGAGAGTGGAGGTCAGGGAGTTAAGTCCCTTCAAGGACATGTCTTTTAAATTCGCCTCGAATTTATAGTCTCCCGCTGAAACTTGGATTAAGTCCTCGGAAATTTTATCAGCATCCCAAGGAAGTCTGGATTCCGGATCCACTTCTTGAGCCACCGTCTTTTTCTTGGAGGAAAGGTAATAACCCTTTACCCACGCGACGGTCTTCTGCTCCACGGGATCTTGCACCGGCACAGGAAGAACAGGGGGTTGCGCCTCCGCAGGAGCGGGAGGTGTGGCAGGAGCGGGAGCCTCGGCTTTTTTCATGGGAATGGCTGGGGATGGCGCCTGTCTCTGCAGATCCTGATACCACCACCATCCTATGACTCCCAATATACCCAAGCCCA
>JACQJN010000031.1 GCA_016205085.1 Elusimicrobiota bacterium
GCCGTGTGGGCTTAGGAATAAAACAGCTTCTTCCCAATCCTTTGGATCAACTGCGCAAGAGGTTTCCTCCCAAGATAGTGGTTAAGGTTAAGGTGGTGGCGGTGGAAGCGAGCGGGGCCCGTGTTGCGCTGGGGCCGGACGTATCGGGCTGGATTGCCAGCTCGGAATTGAGATCGGATGGAGCTCCTGCCGTGGGGGCTGAGGTTTCAGCCGTTGTTTTGGGAGTCCGCTCCGAGACGTTCGATTTGAACTTATCCATGAAAAAATTAGAAATCATCGAAGATAAGAAGCGCATCCGCCAGTACATGAAGGGCGCTCCCCCCCTGACCCTAGGCCAGCTTTTCAAAGAAGAAGAGAAGTAACCTTCGCATGCGTTGCCCAAGATTCTTCTTCCTGACTACTTGCTACTTGCTACTTGCTACTTCCTCTTGGGGCCAATTCGGGCAAAACAAGGTCATCATAAAGGATTTTGACTGGAAGGTCACCTCTACGGAGCATTTCGATATTTACTATTACGATGGCTCCGCCACCTGGGTTCCCAAGACGGCGGAATATCTTGAAAAGGCCTACGCCAAGGTGACGCAGGAATTGAAGGCGCCTCTCTCCGGGCGGCGTCCCTTCTTTCTTTACGCCAATGTCAACGACATGCAGCAGACCAATATCGTGACGGTGGGGGATGGGATAGGGGGAGTGACGGAGCCTTTCAAGGATCGCTTCATGGCGTATGCGGATGGGAGCGAGGCTTGGCTGGAGGATGTCATCGTGCATGAGTTCGGACATGTGGTGCAGTTCGCCGTTTTGATGGAGGGTTTTTGGAAGTCGGCCCGCATCTTAAAGAGTTTCGTTTATCCTCTATGGATGATGGAAGGAATGGCGGAGTATGGGACCGGCCACATGGATGACACCATCGGGGAGATGTATATCCGGGATGCCGCCACCTCCAAGGGTCTGATTTCGCTGGTCCGGCTGCATCACTTTAACCATTTAAAGCCCCATCAGGTGACATTGGCCTATAAATCGGGGGCGGCGGCGCTGCATTTTTTAAGGGAGGAATATGGGCCGGATAAGGTGGGGGAGATGCTCAAGTCCTTCCAGAGCCGGTTTGATGTCAGTTCCGTTTTGGAAGGAATTGTAGGGCTGGATATCTTCGCTTTCGATAAAAAATTTAGGGAATATTTGGAAGAGAAATATGCCCGCCAAGTGAGACAGCAGGGCCTCAAGGAACCTTCTGAATTTGGAGCGGTTCTGACCCAAATGGAGGAGAAGATCCCGGAGTTCAATACCAGTCCTGTTTTTACTCCGGATGGAAGAGGGATGGCCTACTTTTCCACTCAGGATGGGCATCCGCCTTCCGTTTATTTCAAGGATTTTAAGACCGGGAAAGTCAAAAGAATTGTGGGCAATGAGTTCCGGAAGCTGGAAAACATCCCTCTGGGAAACTTTACCCAAATTGCCAGGAATCTGGCGCTCTCTCCGGATGGCAGGAGGTTGGCTTTCGGCGGACAAAAAAACCATGTGGAGTATCTTTATCTCTACGATATGCCTTCCCGAAGGCTGACTCGCATCCGTCCGGAAGGGCTCCAGTCCGTGGCTCAACCCGTTTTCTCGCCGGATGGGAGCAAAGTGGCTTTTTCCGCCATGAAAGATGGATTTACAGATATTTATATTATGGACCTGAAGACGCAGAATGTGTCTCCTGTCACTCAGGACCCTCAAGATGATCAATCCCCGGCTTTTTCCCCGGACGGCAAGTTTCTGGTTTTTTCTTCGGAAGTTAGCGATCCCGCCTGGGAAATTCCTCATCAAAGAGATCTCACCCTATTGGAATTGGAGGGGGGACGCAGGAAAAGACTTACCTCTTTAAGCGGAAGCGAGAGGGATCCCGTCGTTTCTCCGGACGGTTCCAAAGTCCTTTTCATATCGGACCAGACGGGAGTCAATGAGATTTGCGAGTTGGATTTGCGGAGGGGAGGCGTTCGGAGATTGACCCGGACGAGGGGAGGCAATTTTACCCCGGCGTACATCGGTGAGGAAGAAATCGCGTTCTCTTCGTTTCGGAAGGGCAGCATCCATGTGTATCGTGGGGTAAGGTCTCAGTTTCTTTCTGAATCGGTGGTTGGCGAGAAACCTGCTGTGGATGTTGCTTCTGTGCCCGTTGCGGTGACTCTAACTCCTTCCCGGCCGCGCCGTTTTTCAGCCTCCACCGATCTTTTTCTCCCCGCCTTCTTTTTTTCTTCCCAGGGGGGGCTTTTTTGGACCAGTTTTTGGCAGGGTTCCGATTTTTTGGGAAATCATGAGGCGCAGTCTTATCTCTCTTACAACTCGGGAGCGGGTTTGTTGGAATATCAGGCGGCGTATTCTTATTCCCGGTACAGGCCGCAATTTGTGTTCCAGGCCCGGGGGCTTCAAACCCGGGAAGGTTTATCCGCGCTGGGGCTTACTTTTGATGAAAAGGCCCACCAGCAGATTGTGGGCATGCTGTATCCTCTGGATCGGTTTCATCGGCTGGAACTTTTGGCCGCTTCTCAGACCGATCATATCCAGTATTCGGGAGATCAGGGGATAACCAAAAACGAGGCCAGAATGGGGGAGGCTGCTTTTGTCCGAGATACCGCTTCCGGCAGGTACTTGGTCGCGACGTACGGTTCCCGAATAAGATTGAGCTATCTGAGGACGGAGAGAATTTTGGGAGGAAATCAGGATTTCTATACCCAATCGGCGGAGATTCAGAAGTTTTTTCCTTTGGGCAGCCTCAACACACTGGCTTTTCGCGTGGTAGGGGCAGGGAGCTTCGGTCCCAATCAACAGTCATTTGAGTTGGGAGGAGTCGGCTGGGTGCGCGGGTTTACCCGCAGTCCCATTGCCAACAACGGCAGCCGTTTTGTGGTTTCCACCGCGGAATGGAGATTCCCAGTTTTGAAGGATTTGAATTACTATATGTGGTATATATTTCCGGATTTTTATTTCAAGGCTATTTTCGGCACTCTTTTCTGGGATGTGGGGTACGGTTGGTCTAACCATGATGAGATGAAACAGGCTCGAATATCCAGCCTCCTGAACTCGGTCGGAGTCGGGATTCGATTCCATACGTTCGTCCTTCAAATGTTTCCCTTGGTCCTTTCGTTTGACTACGCCTGGAAAACCACCAACGGCGGCAAGGTTCTATACTTCTATTTTGGTCCAGTGTTTTGACTGAGTCCGGGTACCCGGTAGACGCGGCCGCTTTCCTAAATACCTTGGAGGCGGCATTTCCTCGGGATAACCCTCGGTCAGAAATGGTTGTAGCTCGGCAGAGCGGAAACC
>JACQJN010000110.1 GCA_016205085.1 Elusimicrobiota bacterium
GTCCTGATAGAGGTTATGATTTCCCTGCCGATTCCCAGAAAGCGCGTTAAAAAACCGGAATACACAAGCACCAATGCCGCCGCCAAAAAGAAAAACCAGAGAATCTTCCATATGGAATCCGGGGTTGTGAAATCCTGAAGGGTCAAAGGGCGGGTCTTGCGAAATTCCATCTTCTCGATGGAAATGGCATCCCCCCTTTCTGGGGAGACCCCCAAAAGACCCCCGGTCACTTTCTGAATCAATTTGATGTCGGTATCTCGGGTGGCCTTATCCACGATGATCGTGGCCTGCACTCGCTTGACCATCGTCAAAGTAGCTCCCAGCGCCCCGGCTCCGGGAACCGCCGGATTCTGCTTGACCGGAACTCCCGGCATCACCTCTTCTTCAGAAACCTCCCTTTTTTCCTGTTCGGTGCGTAAATCCACATTGATGATGACAATCAAATCCTCGGAGCCCAAAATCTCGGTCAACAAAGACCTGAGTCTTTTCTCTAAGGAACTTTCCAAAGCCAGCTTGGCTTCGACCGTATTGGAAGTGGAATCCCGAGAGGCAGCAGAAACAAGGATGAAGGATGAAGGATGAAGGATGAAAAAAAACAAGCAGGAAAGCAAAAATGAGAACCGCCACATAATGTTGAATCGCTCCAACTAAGCCTAACAGGAGTTTGTTAAATTTTCAAGTATTTTTTAGGAGAGTAAAATTAAGGAGGAGGCGACGAGGGCGGCGGTTTCGGAACGCAGGGTATGCATTCCCAAAGAAACAGGCTCCGCCCCCATCTTTTTACAGGATTCAATCTCGGATTCGGTAAAACCGCCCTCCGGTCCTATGAACAGACGGATCTCGCTGCCCGCCTGCACCCTGGCCCCAATCTCTTGAAGAGCGACTTGTATGCTGCGGCTTTTTTCCTTTTCCCAAGCCACCAAAGAAAATCCCTCGCTGGATTTTAAAGCCTTCTCCAAAGTGACGGGAGAGCAGATCGCAGGCAGGCGGGATCTGCCCGACTGCTTGCAAGCCGACAAGAGAATTTGACGCCACCGCTTCAGCTTACCCGCCTCGCGGAGCCTGATGCCGGTTCTTTCGGTCACAAGAGGACAAAATGTGGACACGCCTATCTCGGTGCCTTTTTCCAAAATATTTTCCACGGCATCCCGCGAAACAAGGGCAAAATAAAGTCCCAGGAGGTACCGAGGCGGCGCCTCCGCGATTTCGGAAAGAAGGGTTCCCTCCACCCCCCGCCCCCCCACCACGCGATCCAGGCGGGCCAGGTATTTTTTCCCCTCCCCGTCAAATATTTCCAACACATCCATGGGTTTGTACCGCATCACGCGCACCAAATGGTGGGCTTCCGTCCCCCCCAAATGGAAAAAGCCATCCGAGATGCACTCGGATGGCACGAAAAATTGAGGCATCACTCCCCGCCGAAAATCTTTTTGAAAATACTGGCCTCTTCTAGGTCCACCTTCTCTCCAAGGGTCTTGGCGAACTCCGCCAGGAGCTCCCTTTGCTTAGTGGTCAGGCTCTTAGGAATCTCCACCAGGACCTTGACCAAGAGGTCCCCATAGCCTCTCTGTCCTAATTTAGGCATTCCCTTTTCCCGGACTCTGAAGATGGCTCCATCCTGGGTTCCCGCCGGAATTCGTATCTTGGCCTTCTCTTTATTCAGGGTGGGCACCTCCAGGGTACAGCCCATCGCCAGCCTAGGAAAAGAAAGATGACAATCATAAATCAAATCATTCCCCTGCCTTTCAAAATGGGAGTGGTGTTTCATGCGGACCAAAACATACAAGTCTCCGCTGTGACCTCCCTTGGAACCGGCCTCCCCGGCTTCCTGGATCCTCAAAGTAGTCCCATCCTGAACTCCGGGAGGGATCCGCACCGTCAGTTGCGCTCGCCTGCGGGCCCTGCCGGCACCCCGGCAGTTCCGGCACGGGGTCTCGATCATCTGCCCCTCCCCGCCGCACTGGCCGCAGGTCTGGGTGAGCGAGAAAAATCCCTGAGCAAACTGAACCCTGCCTGATCCCTTACAGGTAGGGCAACGTTTTAGACCCGATCCTGGCTTGGCTCCCGCCCCCCCGCAAGCATCACACAGCTCCGTCCTTTCAAAACTGATGGGAATCTGAGTGCCGTGATAGGCATCCTCCAAGGAAACCTCCACGTCGTACTTTAAATCAGCCCCTCTGCGACCTCGCCCCCTTTGAGCCCGCCCCCCTCCGAAAAAGCTCTCAAAAATATCTCCAAAAACATCTCCGAAGTTGACGTTTTCAAAACCGCCGCCGAACCCAGGCCCGCCTCCCTGGCCCTGTACGCCCGCATGGCCGAATTGATCGTAGAGCTGTCTCTTTTTGGGATCCGAAAGAACCTCGTAGGCTTCGTTGAGTTCCTTGAATTTCTCCTCGGCCTGTTTGTTGCCGGGATTTCGATCCGGGTGGTATTTTAAAGCTGCCCTGCGGAAGGCGGACTTGATCTCATCGGCGGTGGCATTGCGAGGAACTCCTAGAAGTTGGTAGTAATCCGAAGGCATTAATTCAAAACAGGCTTCATCCACCTCTTTTCAGAACCGCACTTGACACAGGAACTGGAAACATTGGCCTTGTTTTCCCGAAAAGGCCACTCCCATACATGCGCACAACTTTTCTGACTTTTCTTATTCATATCCCCTTTCATATTTTCTATCTCCCCTGCCGGCAGGCAAGCTATCTACTTGCCTTCTTCCTTGGGTTCATCCACAACCTCCGCATCCACCACATTCTCCTTGGAACCACCAGTTCCCCCTTTGCCTTCTTTCCCATTAGGAGAGGCCCCTTGAGCCTTTTGAGACGCTTCCTTATAGATCATCTCAGCCAGCTTGTGGGAGACCTTGATCAAATCTTCTTTGGCGCGGTTGATCTTATCCATATCCTCCCCCTTTAAGGCCTCCTTCAACTCCGCCGAAGCCCTCTCAATGGACAGACGCTCCTCCTGAGAAACCTTATCTCCATAATCCTTCAGGCTCTTTTCAGTGGCATACAATATCGTATCCGCTTCGTTCCTGGTATGGGCCTTCTCCTGGTATTTCTTATCCTCCTCCGCGAACTGCTCCGCCTGCTTGACGAATTTTTCCACCTCTTCCTTGTTCAACTTATTCGGAGCCGTGACCTTAATGGATTGCTCCTTGCCGGTACCCAGGTCCTTGGCTGTGACGTGCAAGATCCCATTGGCATCTATATCGAAGGTTACCTCAATCTGAGGGATTCCGCGAGGGGCTGGCGGAATGCCCACCAAGTCAAATCGGCCCAAAGAAACATTGTCCCGGGCCCTGGCCCTCTCTCCCTGAAGAACATGCACCGTGACGGCCGTTTGATTGTCCGAAGCAGTGGAGAAGATTTGAGATTTTCGAACGGGAATCGTCGTATTCCTTTCGATCAGCTTGGTGGATACCTCTCCCATCGTCTCAATCCCCAGAGATAAGGGCGTGACATCCAGAAGCAAAACGTCCTTGATCTCCCCGGTCAGCACCGCCGCCTGAACCGCCGCACCGCCGGCCACGCACTCCATGGGATCCACTCCCCGCTCCACCTTTTTACCCACAGTGTCCTCCACGAATTTCTGGACGATGGGCATGCGGGTAGGTCCCCCCACCAGAATGATCTTGGAAACATCGGTGGCCTTGAGCTTGGCATCCGACAGGGCCTGATCGATGGAGGTCCGGCAACGGTTGACGATAGGTCCCACCAACGATTCCAATTTGGCTCTGGAGAGCTTCAGCATCAGATGTTTGGGACCGGATTGGTCCGCCGATATAAAAGGAAGGTTGATCTCCGTCTCCAAAACCGAGGACAGCTCAATCTTCGCCTTCTCCACCGCTTCCTTGATCCTCTGCATGGCCATGGGGTCTTTTTTTAAGTCAATGCCCGACTCCTTTCTGAATTCTGACGTCACATAATCGATCAGAACATTATCCATGTCGGTACCGCCCAACTGGGTATCCCCGGAAGTCGAAATCACCTCAAAAACACCGCCTCCGAACTCCATAATCGTCACATCCAGAGTGCCCCCCCCCAAATCAAATACCATGATCTTCTCATCTTTCCCCTTCTTATCAATCCCGTAGGCCAAGCAGGCCGCCGTCGGCTCATTGATAATGCGAACCACCTCTAACCCCGCGATGGTCCCGGCGTCTTTGGTGGCCTGCCTTTGGTTGTCATTGAAATAGGCGGGCACGGTGATCACCACCTTCTCCACCTTGTCTCCCAAAAAAGCCTCGGCATCACGCTTGACCTTCTGGAGCAGGAAAGCCGAAAGTTGTTGAGGGGTGTACTCCTTGCCACGGATCTTGTATTTGAAATCCTGGCCCATCTTGCGCTTGAAAGCCGTCACCGTTCCCTCAGGATTGGCCACCGCTTGGCGCCTGGCCGGCTCCCCGATCAAAAGCTGGTCATCCTTTGTAAAGGCGACATAAGAGGGAAAGGCCTTTCCGCCTAAGGAAGTTCCTTCGGCTGAGGGGATGATGGTTGATTTTCCGCCCTCCATCACCGCCGCCGCCGTATTAGATGTTCCCAGATCTATTCCTATAATTTTAGCCATATGAATACCTCCGGTATCAGTTCTAAGTTCTAGGTCCTAGGTCTTCAAATGCATCAGACTTCGGATTGCTTTTCTTGGCGATCTTCACTCGGGCCGGTCTCAACACGACCCCGTTGATGCAAAATCCTTTCTGAAGCTCCTCCACCACCGTTCCTTCCGCCAACTCTTCCTTCTCCACCGCCCCCATCACCTCATGCTGCAGAGGATCCAACGGCCTGCCCAATGTCTCGATTGGGCGAACCCCCTCCGATTCAAAAAGTTTTTCAAATTCCTTGAATATCATTTCCATCCCGCGGATAAACTTAGCCGAATCGCCGGCGGACTTTTCCGTTTTTTGCGTCCGCAATTGTTCATGGGCCTTGAGCAAAACGTCATACAGGGGCAGAAGCTGAACCAATATCTGCGTCTTACCCCACTGGATCAAATCCGGTTTTTCCCGGTCCGCCCTTTTCCTAAAATTTTCGAATTCGGCCTTGAGCCTTAAAAGCTGGTCGTAATAGTCCTCGGTCTTTTCCTCAGACTTTTTTTGATTTTCCGCGCTCACCCCAACTCTCCAGAGTCCGGCTCACTACATGGCTGACAAAATTGACCAGGGCCATCATCTTGGGGTATTCCATCCGCTTAGACCCCAGGATACCCAGGAGACCCACCCTCTTACCATGCACCCCGTAAGGCGCGGTCACTAAACTAAGATTCCGCAATTCTGGAACCATGTTTTCGGTTCCAATTTTCACCTGAACCACGCTCGGACCACCCGCCCCTCCCCGCAAGAGAGTTCCCTGAAGATGCTCCTGCAGTTGCTGTTCTAAAATCCGAGCCAACTTTTTCTTTTCATCCACGATCCTAAGCAAAGACCTGAATTCCTCAAAATCTTCGAACCCACCCCCCGAAAGAAGCTGGCTGGTTCCCTCCACATAAAGCTCCTCCGATTCAGAATACTGCAGAACTTCTTTCAAAAGTCTCCGAGCGAGCCCCGCCATATCCTTGAACTCTTTCTCCGCCTGGGAAATTCTACTGGAAAAATCGTGTTGAATCTCCTTCATCCGCATCCCCTCTATCTTTTCATTCAAAAAGTCGGTCAGCAGATGAAGCCGCTCGGAAGGAACCTCCTGGCTAAATCTCAGAGGCCAGTGTTGCACAAGACCGGACTGGGTCACCAAAATAGCCAATAGGTGATGGGGGCCCAGCGGCACAAGCTCCAGTCGCTGGACGCTGTCTTCTTGAAGTTTGGGAGAAAGGGCAAAACCGGCGGAACGGGATAGGACCGAAAGCATCTTGGAAGTTTGAGACAAAATATTAGTCAGTTCCTCTGTTCTCCTGGCATACTCCTTTTGGATGCGTTCTCTCTCCTCCGCCGCCAACCTCTGCGTTTCCACCAGATAGTCCACATAAAAACGGTATCCCTTATCCGTTGGAATACGGCCGGCCGAGGGGTGCGACTGCGAAAGAAAACCCTCCTCCTCCAGCTCCTTTAGAATATTCCGGATCGTAGCGCTGGAAAGATTGAATTCGTCATCTCCCGCCACCATTTGGGAGCCGATGGGTTTAGAGGTCTGGATATAGTGATGGATGACCCATTCCAAAAGCTGTTTTTTTCGATCCTGGGCCACCTGTGGATCTAATACGCGCATGTAGATTTCCCTTAAAACAAAACTAGCAGTCTAAGCTCTCGAGTGCTAATATTATATCCCAACCCCTCCTCAAAGTCAAATAAATTTGTAGAATAACAGGACAGGTTTTTTTGGGGCCTGTAGCTCAGTTGGGAGAGCGCCTGCATGGCATGCAGGAGGTCAGGGGTTCGA
>JACQJN010000106.1 GCA_016205085.1 Elusimicrobiota bacterium
GGATAGTATAGTAGACAAATCTATAAAAATCAAGAGGAATTTTAAAAAAATTACCAGGTTCGAGTAAGGTTGATGGTGCTATTACCTGCACCACTACAAGTTACTGTTACCGTAACCCCCGGCAATGTACAAGTATCAGTGAAAGGAGGAAAAGTATCCTGACAACAAGGTCCAATGGGATTGGGATTGCAGAAGTTGGGATCCTGCCACCTAGGAACTACTTGCGACATGCAGGCCTCTATCCAATAACGGGCCCGCGGACTTTGCTCGGTGGTAATGTTCATCAACACATGGTTGCTCAATAGTGTGCGCATTACAGCAGTAGAAATCAGCGCCATCAAAATACTGATGACCAGCACATGCAAAAGAGCGATTCCTTTTTTATTTTTCAGCACAAAATTCAAAATCCTGGCGAAAAATTCATATTAAATGTGGTGTCTACATTAAAATTGGCAGCAGGGGTAGTTGGGGTCTGTTGTTTGTTGAGATTAAAACTCACCCGCACCGCATTTAGTTCAGGAACACCCTCACCAGCCACACGGGTAAAACAATTCGTAGCAGTCGGAGCGGGACCAGTAGGGCAGTTTATCTGAGACGCCAAAAGAAGAGGAGTCACCCCCCCTTGAATCGTACCACAAGTTCCAGGACCACCCACAAATAGACTAAGTGGAAAAGGCCAAACACCTGAATAATACCACAGACAAGGCTGAGGATTCTGACAACTAGGGGGGACACAACCTGCGATACAATCTCCGCCACCTACAGCCCCAACCACACAAAAATGGAACCAACGTCTATCCTCACCACCAGTCATATCCACAATCTCTCCAGAATCATCCGGCCTAACATTTTGCGCCCCTGAAAGAAATCCCGCAGAAGCACCTTGAAGAGGTCTAGCCAGTAAAGTGGCTAAAGATATTTCCTGCTGCATCGCTCGGATAGACCGGGCCCCCATAGCTCTTAAACGGGCATCGCCGCTTGTTATGGAGTCGGCTTGGCTCCAGAATGTGCTGGAGGTGACCACCAAGGCCGCCGCTACCATGCCGAATATGACCACCGCCACTATCATCTCAACAAGCGTGAATCCACCTCTTACCCTTCTTTTATAACGGGTCATCATAATCAATCGTGAACGCCACCTGCTTGCAGGGAATAGGTCCTGTGACAGCAGGTCCACAATTTGGATCTACGTCCAAATTCGTTACTCTATATCTCAACCGCGCACAAACGGGCCAGTTTCTACAGAAACTCACCACCGCATTACAGTCGAGCGGGATCATGCTGGAAAGATCGTGATCACATCCATCCAGCAAAGCCCAGGCGCCAGCAGCACAATCCACACAAGCTGGAGCCGCAGAACATCGTACATCCGTGACAGGAATACAAGCGGTATCCTCAGGAATATGCCAGCCACCAGGCGCTGCCCCCCCCGGTCCTGTAACAGAAGGATCCACAGGATCACCCGTCACATACGCCTTCAATTTCTCCATCGCTTGACGTGTGTAAAACAAAGCCTGGACCTTCCGGCCGCTTTTCTTGACAGAGGTTTTGGCAGAAAGCATCACCGCAAAAACAGCCATCGTGATCGTGGCCATCAAAAACATCGCCAGCACCACCTCTATTAATGTGTACCCACTTCGAGCTTTCATTTTACTTGGGTTGTGGAGCCCCTCCCTCTGGAGTGATCACCCCATTAGGATCTACCCGATACCCCCACTGACCTCCACCACATGGCCCCGGCTTCCTACACGCGCGCGCGATGACACCTGTACCGATACACTCAAATGGATATGCGTCATTACAAACAACATACCGCCACGGATCATTATCCCAGTCATAAGGCGGCAGATACCCGCAACCTATCAATACATGACAACTAGGAGTGCCAGGCACAATAGGTCCAGAGTCCTCCTCACAAACCTGCATAGGTAAAGGATTACAAATCGCATTACTATCAAACCCATATGCCATGATGTAATTTCTGTTATGGTCCAAAAACCAAGCTCTTTGGGCATTGGCGATAGATTTGATCATCTCCACCGCCTTATCCGCTCTGGAGGTCTCAATGGTTTTTATATAGACAGGCACCCCCAACAAAGCCAGCAACCCGATGATCACCACCACCACCATGAGTTCAGTAAGAGTGAAACCTATCTTATTCATGGTTTCCGCCTTGGTCATCTTGGATTAGGAGCTCCTCCCCCCACTAACAACCTTCCATCCTCCATGACACGATAGTTCCAGAACATATATGGTGTAGTCAGCGTAGCGGGAGGGGCCGGTCCCGCCCACTTTCTCGAGGCAGCGGCCACAGCTCCCGAACCACAAGCCCCTGAGGAGACCGCAGGATCACAGAGGAAAAACCACCACCCATCCGCATTCCAGTTATATTCTGAAAGATAATGACAGCCGATGAGATATTTACAAGCTTGGAAAGCGGGGGCACCGCCAGTGGGATATGTTCCTGGACAAGCCACATTACAGTTGGCATTATTAAAACTAAATATGATAGCTCCCGAGGCATTCATATACCGGTTATTGTCTAACCGAAACATCTTGTGCGCTTTGCCGATGGCCTGCACCATACCCACTGCCCTCTCCGCACTAGAAGTTTCCAGCGTTTTACGGTAGCGTGGCTGCGCAATTCCGACTAATATAATGATCATCAAAACTACCACCAATAACTCACTGATAGAGAAACCTAATTCACAATTCTTATTCATGGTATTCCGCTCTGCCGAGCTCCAACCATTTCCGCGCAGACCCGCTTTGCGGGTACCTCTGCTTGGTCATTGCGGGGGCGGAGGAGCCCCTCCGAAGGCAGTGATCACTCCATTGCTATCCACTCGATACTCCCATATATTATAGGGATCACCCGTAGCTCCAATATTCACACAGGGAGCCAACCAGGTAGTACACAATAATCCTTCCGTACTAGACAGCCTCCTTCTTTTAATGCAAGCAATGATGTTGGGCCCGCAGCAAGGTCCACCGGCACCGCTAAATACACACCCTGCTACACTTGAAGTGTTACAGGTACAAAAAAGATAAGGCATGGGGTTCCAATCTATGGCGCTCAAATAACCGCAGGCCATCAATTCACAGGCATTATTGATAGGCGGACTGCAGTTAGCAGGTGTGGCCGCCGGGCATGTTACTCCCGGCGTATAGAAACGGGAGTTAGATGCAATCCAGGGATTCGGCGCAGCAAAATTATCCGAAGCCCACTTACGGTGAGCGTCCGCGACCATCTTGAGAAGCCCCACCGCCTGTTCCGCCCGGGAGGTTTCCACCGTTTTGCGATACCGGACCACCGCGTAGCCACTCAGGATCGCGATCACCAACACCACCACCAGCATCTCGATCAGGGTGAATCCAATAATTCTATTTCGAATCTCGAATTTCGAATTGCGAATTGGATTATACCTCCCGAAGGGCAGATCCCGCCTCTCTTCCCTAATTAGGATCTGCCCTTGTTGCTCTATAATTACTGAACGAGTTCGTCGCAGTTACCAGCACCTCCCGGACAACTAGCCACCACGGGCATACAAGCGGCTCCTGGTCCACAGTTGTAGGTGAAGGAATAGAGCCCATATCTCGTTGGCGGCGTCCCCGTACGGGTAAATGTAATGGTATACGTTGCACCAGGGGGGGCTATATCAACCGTGTAATTTCTCATAATTTGAACGCCATTCCCTGTCATCGCGTTACCATTAACGTCAGGAATCTCGATGTCCAGAGTTCCGAAGTTATCAGTATAAACCCCCGTACGGCTCACTTGCCTCTCTTCAGCGCTTTTGATACTGGCAGCCAAGTGCTGCACCTCACCGAACCGGGTTCTCTCCACCACCCTGAAGTACTGGGGGATGGCGAAGGCGGCCAGAATGCCTATGATCAGCACCACCACCAACAGCTCGATCAGGGTGAATCCACCCTTCCTATATAACACCGACTTTCTCATCTTCTTCATTTTCTCCTCCTTCATATAACTAGTTACTCTTGAATCAGGCAGCTGAGATTTGCCGGCTGTAGCGGGACGTCCGGAAGTTGCGGGGAACCCTATACTTTGCGAAGCAAAGTTAGGGTAGCAACTGAGGTCCGAAGCCCGAATCTTCTTGGAAAGAAGATTCGAGGCGACCCGCGCTGGCAAATTCAGATGTCTGATTCTCACCTATCTTCCTCCTCCGCCTGCTCCAATCTGCGACAACTGGAAAATCGGCAGAAACACGGAAAGCACGATCACCCCGATGACACCTCCTATGCAAACTACAAGGATAGGATCAATGACAGCGGTAAATCTCCGGATAAACTGGTCTATCTGCTCCCGGTAAAATACAGAAAGGGTCCCCATAATGTCCGGCAGTTTCCCGGACTCCTCCCCCATCCACATCATCTCCGTCACCAAGGGAGGAAAAACCCTTGTATTTTTAAAAGAAGCCGATATGGATTTCCCTGAAGCCACATCCGTCTTGGCTGTTTTTAAGGCCTTGCCGATCAAAAGATTTCGGCTGTAGACGCCTTCCAAAACCGAGATGGCATTCAATATGCTCACACCGCTCTGAATCAATGTGGAAAGGGTGGTGAGCATCCTTTCCATCTGGATATTGCGCACAAAATTTCCAAAGAACGGAATTTTTAACTGCAGCCGATTCCAGGTGTACCGCCCCACATCGGTGGCCAGCCAGCCCTTAATACCTAGAACAATCCCGGTCCCCGCCACAAGTAAAAACAAAAAATGATGGGCAATAGTGGTGGAAAACGTGATAATGACCTGAGTCAAAAATGGAAGTTTGACGTTGAAAGAAGAAAACACCTCCGCAAACACGGGAACAATCTTGATGATAAAAAAAGCCAAAACACCTATAGAAGCGAAAAAGAGAACCGCCGGATACATAAGCGCCGTCAAGATTTTGCCCTTCAATTCTTCCTCCAGACCGATGTAGCTGGCCAACTGCTTGAGCACACGGGGAAGCTGACCCGAAATTTCTCCCGCCTGAACCAGAGCGATCCAAACCGGCGGGAATATATTGGGGTGCTTCTCAAAAGCCTTAAACAAACCTCCTCCCGCCGCCACCTCCTTATTGATCTGGGAAATGACATAGGAGAGAGTGGGATTTTCGTTGTGTTCCCCCAGCAAAGAAAGGGCTCTGACCAGAGGAACCCCCCCGTTTAAAAGAGTGGCCAGTTGTTCCGCGAAAAAAACAAGATTTCTGCCTCCGACCCTCCCTCCGAAAATCCCGGACAATCTTTTATTCAGCCCTGTGCCGGAAGCGCTCTTGTCGGATTGGATGGTGAGAATAAAATAGCCCTTATTCTGGAGAGACAGAACGGCATGGTCCTCATCCGGGGCATCCAAACCCCCCGTGGAGGTGACTCCCTGGGCATCCTGAACGGTATAATTAAATTTAGCCATCCTAATAAATAGTATAACCCCTATCGCCTGATTTATGTGTGTTTAATTTGTGTGCAAATTGTGAATTCACTATAATGGGGGTAGATGCCCAAGATTTTAATTATAGAAGACGATCCGAACATTATAGAGGCTATTCAAAAAACCATCTCTTTGGATCGTTCCTACATATTAAAAGTGGTTTCGGATCCTGAAAAGGCCCTCTCCACAGCCATTCAGACAAAACCGGACATTATCCTTTTGGATATCCGCCTGCCTGGCGGAGACGGAAGACTGATCCTTAAAAACCTCAAACAAAACTCCGCCACTATGACCATCCCGGTCCTATTTGTGACGGGCATGTCCAGTGAGGGAGACCGCGTTTTGGGTTTAAATCTGGGAGCGGACGACTATATCGTCAAACCCTTCGGAGCGATGGAGCTCCTGGCCAGAATCCAGGCTGTCTTAAGAAGAGTCCACCCCCAAGCCACAGGAGTACGCACCCTGACACTCAAGAAGCTTTTTCTAGATTTTGAAAATCGGATGGCCAGTCTGGGAAGTAAACCCCTGCGTCTACAGCCTCGAGAATTTGAAATCCTGTACCTGTTGGTCTCCCATCCCGGAAAAACCTTGAGCCGAACCTATCTTATCGAAAATTCCTCCTCCTACGGCCTGCCGGTGGCCACCCGCAGTTTGGATACCCATATCAAAAACATCCGGAAAAAACTGGGGCCTTACGCTCAAATGGTCCAAACGCTGCCTAAGCTAGGTTATCGTTTCAACGCCGATGTCTGATATTTTCATCCCACCATCCTCCGAAACAAGGCGCAGCACCTATTTCACATTCCAGGGCTTGCTCATGTCTGTGCTGATTCTTTTATTTCTATACCAGCACCAAACTGCGGAAGGTTGGATCCCGCGCTTCTTTTTCCTGCTGACACTCCTGGGAGCCTCTCTGATATTCCTGCGTCTGGCTTCTCTCAAGACCCTCTCGCGGTGGTGGGTGCAAGCGGGGCTTTTTCTAGGAGATACCGTCCTCGCCTCTCTGGTACTATACTGGACTCAGCCCCTGTCAGACCTATACCTCATTTATTTTCTGATCATATTTGGAACCGCTCTGACCCGAAACCTCACCCAAAGCTTTTTGGTAGCCTTCTCCACCTCTTTTCTGTATCTCATCTCCAACTGGCACCCGGGGCAGGGATTGCCCTCCGACATAAATTTCTGGCTGAGGCTGCAATTTCTTTGGATCATCACCTCCGTTCTGGCCATTCTCTCCCGAGACTCGCAAAAGGTGCAGAAGGAGCAGGAGCAGATGTACAGCGAAAAGCTCCTGCAAGTGGAACGCTTGGCCACATTGGGCCAAATGGCAGGAGAGGTAGCCCATCGGATCAAGGGACCCTTGACCACGATCACCGTCAATGCCGAGGTCCTCTCCCAGCGTCATAGAAAATCCAAAGCCCTGTCGCGGGATCTCCTGCAAATTCGGAAAGAAGTGGACCACTGCAAACAGATCCTTAAAAATCTTCTGGACTTAGGACGCATTGAGGAGATGGATTTAATGAAATTGGATCTCAGGGAACCCCTGCGCTCCGCGCTTAAATCCATCCAATCGCAATGCTTAAAGAGGAATATCAAACTGGATGTAGAAGGATTCAAGAACTCCGTTCCGGTCCGGGGAGACGCCTCCCTGCTGCATGAAGCCATCGCCTCCATGCTTCAAAATGCGGTGGAGGCTACCGCCCCTGGCGGGAGGATTCTGATACGCTTAAACCCCGAAGAGAAAAACCACTGGTGGCCTCGCAATCCATCCCACCAAAAATTCCACACCCTGACCATCCAGGACAACGGAAAAGGGATCAACCCCAAGGACCTTCAACGCATATTTCAGCCTTTCTTCACCACCAAGGGCCAGGGCACCGGCCTAGGCCTCTCGGCCGCGCTGCGGATACTTAAGAAACATGGAGGATCTATAGAAGCCTACAGCGAAGGGGCAGGAAAAGGGGCACAACTCAAACTGACGATTCCGCTACCCCATCAGGGTGACGGACATCACTTCATCCGCCGTGGTCAAGCCGGCTAAAACCTTGCGCCAGCCGCTGGCTCTTAAATTCCACATCCCCGCTTTGCCGGCCGCTTCCTTAAGACGGGCCGTATCGTTGGAGCGGTATATGATGTCCCGCATCTCCTCATTGACGAGATAAACCTCGTAAATCGCCCTCCGGCCCAGATAACCCGTCCGAAAGCATTTTTCACAACCCTTGGCGCGGTAAAACATCACCCCCTCAGGCTGAGGAGGATTCCCCAACTGGGATTCTTTAAGGCAGAGATCCCTCAACTCCGGATCGGGTCGGTAGGACTCCCGGCAGTTGGGGCAAAGCAGCCGCACCAACCTTTGCGCCGCCACCAAGGCCAAGCTGTTGGAAAGCAAAAACGGTTCGATCCCCAAATCTGCCAACCGCACCACCGCTCCCATGGCATCGTTGGTGTGCAGAGTGGA
>JACQJN010000107.1 GCA_016205085.1 Elusimicrobiota bacterium
CCCGAAACACTTGATCACCCAGAAAAAAGGAATCCCTTTAGAGATGGCCAAATGAAACAGCCGGACAAAGTGGTTCATGAGCAGGACAGAGACAAAAACCGCTAAAGAAACTAAAAACAGAGGGCTGAAAACGCGCAAAAGATACCTTGGAAGAATCACCCCACCACCTCCATGGACATGCTTTTAGCATGTCCCAAACTAACCAAAGCTTCGCATGGAGGTGGTGGGGTCACGCCTTGATTTTAGCAAATACCCCTGTTATACTTCCCCCGTACGCGCTGCGTGCGCGAATGAACCGGGAGTTCCTCTTTGAGACAACTGAGCTGGGTCCTGCTCTTGTTTTTTGCGTACGCGCCAGCGCGCAATCTCACTGCCCAAGAATCCCCCCCTGCTTCCGACTCTCAACTCTCAACTCCCGACTCTCAAACTCCTCTCTTATGGGACCGTCCCGACCCAGAAACCCTTTTCGAAATAGAAACCTCCACTGCGGAAGAACCCCGGGACTTTTATGAATTCCTCAAGGACTTAAAACCCTTCGAGATCGACCAGGAGCGCTGGAACAAAGCCCGGGAAGCGATTGAGACGGGAACCCTTCGTGAAAGAGAAATACCTTCCATCTCAGAGGTCGCCATTTCAAGCGAAACCCCCACCCTTCCTCCTCCCGAAGTGGAACTCCCCACCTACGGCACCACGCTCTCCGTCACGGGCCGCAAAGTGATCAGCTTCAACTACAGTTCCAAACGATTCCTGAATGAACAGCTCACCATCTCCCGTCCGCGCTCTTTTAATTTCTTCGACATCCAGCAGCAGCTTCAAATCCGGATGCAGGGAAAGGTGGGCCCCAAGATCACCGTCAACGTGGATTATGACGATACCAAGCCGGACAAACAGGATATCTCGGTGATCTACCAGGGGGATCCCCAGGATGTGGTGCAGTATGCCTCTTTCGGAGACATAGACCTCTCCCTGCCCGCCACCGAGTTCGTTTCTTACAATAAACAGCTCTTCGGCATCCGGGTAGATTTAAAATACAAAGGGGCCAAGTTCATATTCGTCGGAAGCCGCACCAAAGGAACCACCAAGACCCGTCAGTTTTTCGGCAACACCCAATTCCAGTCCAAGGATATTTTAGATACCCAATACATCCGCCGCCAATATTACGACCTGTCCTTCGGGAATTCCGCCAGGCTTCCCATCCAACAGGGTTCCGAACTGGTGTACTTGGAACAAAATCCCACTCCCATCAATACCCCCAACACCTCCGACCTTACTGCGGACGACCTCGCCGTACAATCCTCCACATTCACCGGAAAATTTATCCTCCTGGCCCCGGGACAGGACTACACCATCGACTACATCCGGGGCATCCTGACCTTGAGAATCCCACCTCAACCCCAACATGTCCTGGCGATCGATTTTACAAACACCAACGGCTCCCGCCTTTCGGTGAACAGTTCCACCTCCACATTGGATACCGCAGGCACAGGAAGGATCAAGCTGATTAAAACACCCGGCTCCACGGGTGGAGATCTTCCCATCTCCACCACCACCGAGGCAGGCTACCAGCGAGAGATGAAAACCTTTTATTCCATCGGACGGAACCAAATCGTACGGGATGACGGGCGCGGCAATTTCCTTCTGAAAGTCTTGGACCAAAACCGAACCGAGGTGGGACCCTCTCTTTCTCCTGTTCAGAAGTATCCCGACACCATCGAGGTGGACTTTGAGAACGGCATCATTCGGCTCCAACAACCCTTTTCGGAGTCGGAGATCTACGCCCCCACCCCTTTTTCCAAAAGGATCCTCCGGGTGGAATTTAAATCCCGCATCAAGACATTCTTCCTGGAACCAAACCTGGTCCTGCACTCCGATACCATCCTGGTGGATGGAGTCAAACTGCAGAGGAATACCGACTACTTTATCGATTACGACTCCGGCTTTATCACCTTCTACCACGAGGAAAAGATACGGCCGGAAAGCCAAATTGACGTCACCTACGAGGTGGCCCCTTTCGGAGGCTTTGGAACCTCCTCCCTGCTGGGGAACCGCATGTCCTACGACTTCGGCCAGCATTGGTCCGTGGGAAGCACCCTTTTGTACGAGGCGGGAACCAAAGCCCCCACGACCCCCAGCATTCGGGACCTGTCCAAAAGCCTTCTGGTATACGAAGCCGATACCCAGTTGAAAAACATCCGGCTTCTGCCTTTTTTAAATTCCAATATCCTACTGGAGGTGGCACAATCCAAATTAAATCCCAATCTGTCTAAATTCGCCATCGTGGAAAACATGGAGGGAGTCAAACAGCAGGATACCGCCACCACCGACAAAAACTTCTGGCAGATCACCTCCAACCCCTCCGCCACCCCTGCCGATCCCCAAGCCATTACCTTAAGCAACGAAGACATCAAAACGATAGACATCAACCCGAACGCGCAAGCCAACGCCAACGATACCCAGAGGGTTTTAAAACTGGATTACAACTTCGGCGTCAACGCCTCCACCGAGGTCTCTCTTGTCTATCCCTTCTCCACATTCGGATTGGATTTTTCCCAGAAGGCCTTTCTGGAGGTGGTTCTGTTTGGAAGCGGCTTTGACGACACCTCCAACAAGGGGCCCTTGATCAATTTCCATCTGGGATCCGTCAACGAGGACGCCGATGGAACCGGCGGAGTCAACCTGACCTGCGCCAACGGCACGATCCTGGTCAATGCTCCAAAAACCGAAGACATAAACTGCGACAACCAGCTCTCTCCCAGCGAAGACACCGGCTGGACATACAACCCCGCAGGAAAAAGCACCGCCACCATAGGAGCCGGCAATGGCCGCATCGATACCGCCGATTTAAACCGCAACAACCGCCTGGATGCCCAGGATTTCAGCGGAGGCAGTTTTGGATATGTCTCCAGCACCACCCTTTTTGACGTCACTGCAGGCTCTTCCAAAGCTTTCGTCGATTTCAACGGCTGGCACACGTTCCAGATTCCTCTCAACATCCCCCCATCCGATACGTTCCGGTGGGGAGCCGTCCGTCAAGTCAGAATCTCTTTAAAACAGATGTCCGGAGGCGGAGCCTCCACCCAAGGCACCCTCAAACTGGCCCGCCTGGCGGTGGTGGGCAACAGCTGGCAAAACGCGGTGACGCAAGGCACCGGCACGGTGCAGGTGAGCGCCGTCAACAGCGTGGACAACCCGGACTACAGGCCCATATTCAACGCGGGGGGAGAGGCCCAAACCGTGTTCGGCGACCTTTACGGCAGCGTGGCCGAGCAAAGACAACAAACCAACACCAAGAACATCTCGGAACAGGCCCTGGCCATTACCTATTCCAACCTCACCCCCGGCACCACTATCCAGACCAAGCAGATTTTCACCAGGGCCATTGATCTCTCCCAGCATGAGGAGTTCCGATTCTTATTGTATGGCAACGCCGAGTCCACGCGCACCGATCAGAGCAATGATTTCTTCTTTTTACGGGTGGGGAACGACCAGAATTTCCATGAGGTGGAAACTCCCCTGGATTTCACCGGCTGGCGCCTGTACACGTTGGAGCTGGTGGACCTAAACAAGGACCAGTTGCCCGACCTCTGGGCCAACGTTTCCCCCTACACCGCCGCCACCCTCTCCACCGGCACACCCAGTTTTCAACAAATCTCCCAGATCATCGCCGGCGTGAGGAACAAAGGCTCCGGCACCATCTCGCAAACCGTCTGGCTCAATGAGATTCACGTCGCCAAACCAAGGGTCCGAACCGGCAATGCCCGAAAAATAGAAGCCAACTTCGATATCCCCGGATGGATGTCTTTCGGCGGAAAATACAGATTTATAGACCGCAACTTCCAGACCCCCGCCTCGGTGGTCACCAACCAGGACAACCGGCAGGATTCAGGCTATCTCAATTTTACGCGGCTTTCCTTTTTCCCCATGAATTTCAATCTGGCTCGAACCATCACCGATACCCCCAACACCCTGCAGACGGGAAACAACAACTTGGTCAACCTTCTTCAGCAGGGCAAGGTCACCCGCTGGAACGGGACCGCCCAGGGAACGTTTAACCGGGGAACCCTTCCGCGGCTGTCTCTTTCCCATAACCGGGACCGGATAGAATACGACCTCCTGACCCGTCTGGATGACAAAAAATCGTACGCCTCCAACCTGTCCTACCCCGTCCCCTTAAACAACCGCTTTCTGCCCAAGACCATCGACTTAAACTACGCCCTCTCTAAATCTCTCGTCTCATTCACGCGCGAGGACGTCCTGAAAATTCCCGGCAATTTCAACACCGAGGAGACGGCCAATGACTATGGCGCCAAACTCTCCTTCACTCCCTGGAAAGGTTCCAACTTTAACCCCGGCTACACCCTCAAAGA
>JACQJN010000108.1 GCA_016205085.1 Elusimicrobiota bacterium
AGATGATCTCGTCACCGTCAACGAACTCCACATTCCTCTTAAGAAACCAACCCTAGTCACCATGACTTCCAAAGATGTCATCCACAGCTTTTTCGTCCCGGAGTTTCGCATCAAGCAGGATGTCGTCCCAGGCATGCAGGCAAAGATATGGTTTGAACCTACCCAAACAGGAAAATTTGAAATCGGCTGCGCCCAGTTGTGCGGTCTGGGACATTTCAGAATGAGAGGAGATGTGTTTGTTCACACTCCCGAAGAGTACCAAAATTGGCTCAAAGAAGCCCTAAAGCAGAAAAATAGTTGATAAGTTTATAAGTTAATATGCAGAAATTTCACTATATAAAAACTTCAAAGAGCTACGTATCAACGTATCAACGTATCAACGTATCAACTTACTAACATGGATCAGGGACATCACAAAGAAACTTTCATCAGCAAATGGGTCTTCTCTCTGGACCATAAAATCATTGGTCTGCAGTATATGTTCACCTCCCTCAGTTTTCTTCTCTCCGGCTTCTCCTTGATGCTTTTAATGCGTTGGCAGTTGGCCTTTCCAGGACAGCCCATCCCTTTCCTGGGCCGTTTTTTGCCGGAATCCATGGCTCCCGGCGGAGTGATGCTGCCCGAATTCTACAATCAACTGGGAGCCATGCATGGCACCATCATGATTTTTCTAGGGATTGTGCCACTAGGGGTGGGGTTCTTCGGTAACTACTTCCTGCCCCTTCAGATTGGAGCTCGGGATATGGCCTTCCCCAGGCTCAACATGATGTCCTATTGGATCTATCTGCTGGGGGGATTGGTCATGCTGTCGAGTTTCATGATGCCGGGAGGAGCCGCCCAGTCCGGATGGACTTCCTATGCCCCACTTTCCGTGACCGCCCCCGCGGGGCAAACGGTATGGATCCTCGCCATGGTTTTGATCATCACCTCCTCTCTCTTCGGAGCGATCAATTTTATTGTGACCACCCTAAACTTAAGAGTCGAAGGCCTCACGTGGTCCCGTCTGCCTATTTTCGTGTGGGCCCAGTTTGTGACCGCCATCCTGCTTCTGTTCGCCTTCCCGGTATTGGAAGCGGGAGCCGTTCTTCAGCTCTTGGACCGAATAGCGGGAACGAGTTTCTATTTGCCGGCCGGATTGGTGGTAGACGGAGCCCCCCTGGAAAGAACGGGCGGCGGAAGTCCCCTTCTATGGCAGCATCTTTTCTGGTTCCTGGCCCACCCTGAAGTATACGTTCTCATCCTACCCGCCATGGGCATCGTCGCCGAAATCATCGCCAACGGCACAAGGAAACCTTTGTTCGGGTACAAAGAGATCGTCGGAGCCATGTGTTTTCTGGGGGTGATGTCCTTTCTGGTGTGGGCCCACCACATGTTTTTGAGCGGCATGAAGACATCTTTAAGCTATTTCTTTATGACCACCACCATGATCATTTCCATCCCCTCCGTCGCCATACTGACCTGTTTGGTTTTAAGTCTCAAAGGAGGGTCCATTCGATTTACCACTCCCATGCTGTTCGCCATCGCCTTCCTGCCCATGTTCGGCATAGGAGGCTTGACCGGGCTTCCCCTGGGATTTACCCCGACCGACGTTTATCTGCACGACACCTATTACGTCATCGGCCATTTCCATTACGTGGTGGTGACCGGGACGATCATCGCCTTATTCGGTGGAATTTACTACTGGTTCCCCAAGATGTTCGGAAGGTCCATGAACTCCTTCTGGTCCAAGGTCCATTTCTGGCTGACCATCCTGCTCATGAACGGCATATTTTTCCCCATGTTCATCCAGGGATTGGCCGGAGTTCAGAGAAGGCTCTATGACCCCACCGCCCAACTGCATAATGTGGCCGTCCAGCCCACCAACGTGTTCATGTCCTACTGCGCCTGGGGACTTCTTTTGGCTCAAATTCCCTTTATCGTCAATTTCTTTTACAGCATGTTCAAAGGGAAGAAAACGGCCGAAAATCCATGGGAAGCGACCACATTGGAGTGGGCCTGCCCCTCTCCCCCTCTTCCTCATAAGAATTTTGAAAAGACCCCCACGGTTCACCGAGGACCCTATGAATACAGCGTCCCCGGACACAAGACCGACTTTTATCCCCAAAATGCAGCATAATATTCCGTATAACTGGACTTTTGTAAATTTAAGGGAAAGGGGGGTGGCTGGGGATTTGTCCGTAAGCCCCCGTAGCGGAGAGGGGACCCCTGAGGGGGAGAACCACGGGAGGGTTCTCGGTGGGGTGCGGGGGCCAAGGACAAACCCCAGACAGGACCCCATAAGTACCTTTTGCAAAAGTCCAGACATAATATGATGATGGAAGAAACAGCGACGGGAATTCCCAGCGGCAAGCTGGGCATCTGGATGTTCTTGGCGTCTGAGGTGATGCTGTTTGGAGCCTTCATCAGTTCCTATGTCATCCTCCGCACAGGCAGCCCACTTTTCGAAATTCCTCTCAGAGAAATGCTCGGCATCCCTCTAGCGACCCTAAACACCTTCATCCTCATCACCAGTTCCGTCACCATGGTCTTGGCCCTGGATTCCATCCAAAAAAACAACCAAAAAGGTCTTGTTGGTTTTCTGGCAGCCACCGTTGTGCTGGGCTTTGCTTTCTTGGGAATCAAGGCCTTTGAATATCACCACAAATGGGCGGAAGGGATCACGCTCTCAAGCGGCCTTTTCGGGTCTTTCTACTATACCCTGACCGGCCTGCATGCCCTTCACGTGATCGGAGGAATTTTATTTAACCTCTATATCTTACGGAACGGGATGAAGGGAATCTATTCCAACGATCACCATGAGCGCGTAGAATATGCCGGGCTGTACTGGCACTTCGTGGATTTGGTTTGGGTGATATTGTTTCCCATTCTGTATCTGTTATGATGAAAGAATCTTCTTCTATGGTCAAAACCTATTTGACGGTTTTTGCCACTTTGGCCTTGCTCACGGGTCTGACCGTAGGAGTGGCCTATCTTCACCTGGAGCGAACCAGCGCCGTCATGATTGCTATCTTCATCGCCGGACTGAAGGCTTCTCTTATCACTCTTTTCTTCATGCATTTTAAGTTCGAAAAAGGCATCATCCACTGGACTCTCTACACCGCGCTTTTTTTGGTCCTGGTTCTCATATTCCTTGTTTTACCCGACATCGGTGTCCATCATTAAAGATAGGATCACCTTGCCGTGCGTCGTTTGCTTTGGAGATCTCTCCTCCGAACTGGCCAAAGGGTTCACCTGGGGCATCTGGATCCTTCTGGCTCTGCCATTCATCATGATTTTGATCATCGGAACTAAAATTTACTTTGCCTCAAAAAAAACTAGAAGTGTGAAAACTTAAAATGCATTCCTCACTCCTCGCTCCTCA
>JACQJN010000001.1 GCA_016205085.1 Elusimicrobiota bacterium
AACTAAGAGATATAGGAAACACTCTTATCGTGGTGGAACACTACTAAGAGACCATCCGTTCTGCAGACTGGGTGATCGACTTAGGACCGGGGGCCGGGATCCATGGGGGCGAGATCGTAGCGCAAGGATTTTTGCAAAAAGTGCTCTCCGATAAAAACTCCCTCACGGCCAAATTTCTCAATGGGGAGAGGAAGATCCCGGTGCGTGAAACTCCTCGACACCACCAGGACCGTTTTTTGGAGGTCTTTGGAGCCAGACAGTTTAATCTCAAAGATATCGATATCAAAATCCCTTTGGGATTGTTTGTCAGCGTCACCGGAGTTTCGGGCTCGGGCAAATCCACTCTGGTGCATGAAGTTCTCTACAAGGCCATCGCCCAAAAACTCTATAACGCCAAAGAACCCCCGGGGACCCATAAAGCCATCCGAGGCTTGGAACACATCGATAAAGTTATCGTGGTGGACCAATCTCCCATCGGCAGGACGCCGCGCTCCAATCCCGCCACTTATACGGGAGTCTTCTCACCCATCCGAGAGCTCTTCTCCCAACTGCCTCTGGCTCGAAAAAGAGGCTACAAACCGGGGCGGTTCTCCTTCAACGTCAAAGGAGGACGCTGTGAAAACTGCCAGGGAGACGGGACCCTAAGAATCCAGATGCAGTTTCTGCCGGATGTCTTCGTCAAATGCGAGGAATGCCGAGGCCACCGCTTCAATGAGGAAACGCTGGAGGTCCGCTATAAAGGCAAAACGATATCGGAAGTTCTGGAAATGAGCATAGAGCAGGCATTCTATTTCTTTGAGGCCATCCCCTCCATCCATCGAGTGATGAAAACCTTATTGGATGTGGGTTTAAGCTACATCGCTTTAGGACAAAGCGCCACCACGCTCTCCGGAGGAGAAGCCCAGCGAGTGAAACTGGCGACAGAACTCTGCCGCAGGGCCACGGGCAAGACTCTCTATATTTTGGATGAACCCACCACGGGGCTGCATTTCGCGGATGTAGACAAACTCCTGAATGTGCTGCATCGCCTTGTGGATGCTGGAAACACCGTGCTGATCATCGAACACAACCTGGACGTCATCAAGACATCCGATTGGATCATTGATCTGGGCCCCGAAGGAGGAGACAAGGGCGGCTCCATCGTGGCCCAAGGGACTCCCCACGACATCGCGTCCCACTCAAAATCTTATACCGGGCAATACCTCCGCAAAACCCTTTCAGTTTCATGAAGAAACTTCAATGGATTCTCATGCTGGTAGGAGGGCTGACATTCCTTGCCTTGCTCAAGAAAATGAATCTGCAAGCCACCTGGGAAGCCACAAGACTTGTCGGATGGGGATTTCTGTTTATCTTCATCCAGGAAATCGTAGCCTATATTCTCAATACCTTGGGCTGGAGACAAGTCTTTTCCCCAGGTTCCGCCTCCCATATTTCCTTTCTGCGCCTGCTTCAACTCCGCATAGGAGGGGACGGCCTCAATTATCTGACCCCCTCCGTCACTCTGGCCGGGGAATGGGCGCGGACCGCCATGCTGGGAGAAGACATTCCTCTCTCGGATAGACTTTCCAGTGTAGCCTTAGCCAAAATCACCCAGGGAATCGCGCATGGACTCATGGCCTCCCTGATCGTGGTATGGGTGCTGCTCCATAAAATCTCGTACGCCCAAATCAAGAACCAGATTCAATCCGGGGCTTGGTTGCTGGGCGGACTGCTGATGGTGGTGGTGATTCTTGAACTCCGCGCCTGGAGAATGCGCAAGGAAGAAGAGCCTCCCACAGAAGAAAAATCCGGATGGAAAACCCTAAGGAACCTGGACCACAAAATAGGGACTTTCATCCGCGAATATCCCGCGCGCTTCGTGTTTTCCATCCTGTTTTTCTTTTTAAGTTTTCTATGGGGAGCCTTTGAGGCCTACTGGATATCCCATTTCCTGGGTGTAGCGGTGGATATTCCTACCGCCCTTTGCATCGAAACCCTCTCTGCAGCCATGGACGGGTTGTTCATCATGGTCCCCGCCAAACTGGGAACGCAGGAAGCCACCAAGACGGCCATATTC
>JACQJN010000013.1 GCA_016205085.1 Elusimicrobiota bacterium
CCTGCCATTCCTGATGCTGGGATTGAAAGGCGGACTCTTCCAGAGTTCGAGCCTTCCGGGAGGTTGGACGTCGTGATGAGCGTAGAGCAGAAGCGTAGGTTTCCCCTCGGCATGGAGCCAATCCCCGTACACATACGGATGAGTACCAGGAATCGTGAGCGTCCGAACATGCTCTAATCCGCCGGCCTTCAGGAGCTGCACCACAGCGGATGCGGACTCCTTCACCTTTTCCGCCGGGAAACCGGGAAAACTGACGCTGGGAATTCTGACCAGCCGTTTGAGATCTTCTAAAAACTGATTTTGATGGGTCTGGGCATACCGCAGTGCATTGCGCAACATAGTTTCTCCTGTTTATAGTTTAGCAATTTGCCTCGCCCTTCTAAAATAGGATATCATTACTCCTCGCTACTAACTACTATCTACTAACTACTTAATATATGGGCTGGAAATTCTGGGAAAAAAACAAACCCGCCGAAGAAAAAACCAAGGCTCCGCCGCCTCCCCCCGAACCCCCTCCCACCACGGAAGAGGCGGACCTCATCAAAAAGGCCAGAAAGCTGTTTCCCCACCTTCTTAAGAACGCCAAAGAGTCCCAATTTTTGAAGGCGGCCAAGGCACTGTTCGAAATGATGGCGAAGGACGGAGTGAATCTAAACGACGAAGGACAGGTTCGAGCCTGGATCACCAAACACAAAAACCAGATAGAAAAACAAGAAAAGGAAGGAATTCAAAAACCCGCCACTTATGTTCGCGCCGAACCCAAAGTAGGAAGAAACGATCCCTGTCACTGCGGAAGCGGACTAAAATATAAAAGGTGTCACGGAGCCTAGAGAAGACTCCTTTAAGGCGGGTCAAACAACTCGGCGCTACTGATCTTACTGATCCCTAAGAAGCCTTGCCAGCTTCCCCCAATCATGGCCCATGCGCTGATACTGCTCCTCTAAGTCTTCCCAGGCAGGGCTAAATTCTTCCGGAGAAGGTGCTGTCTTTTCGCGCGGCGTTCCCCTTCGAGATTTCGTTTTCTTGCCCATCAACAAAAGTATAACCCCGCTTCTCTCTTTTATCAAGACCTAAAAGTTAGTATCCTTGTTCTGTAAGGATTCTGTAAGAAACTGATCTAAAGGAGCCGCCATGAGCGAAGTTAAAGAGTCGGAATTTAAAGGAAAGCCGATGCTGATTCTCTCCCAAGGACCCGAGGACAAATTTCCATTCCAGTTTGGCTTAAAAAAAGCCCAACTGATCGTGGAACACATCGAGGACATCAAGAATTTCGTCGCCAAACACGCGCAGAAATAGTGCCTAAGGCTCTGTCACGGAATTACTGGCTAATTTGGAGACCCAGGTTCGTGGCGAGTTCAAGGCGCGAGGAGGGAGCAATGCCGCAGCGCATTGTAACCGATCGAGCAACGAAGAAATTACCCGAAGATGGGTCTCCCCGAAGGGCCGGGCCGCTTTTGGGCTGCGCCTTTGCGCCACTCGGCTTACGTACCACTGTGGGTACGCCGCGCCTTGCGGCACTTTGGCTCGCACCAAAATCTCCTCCGGCAAATTGGTCATTAATTCCGTGACAGAGCCTAAAATCAAAAGCCCCTCCTCGATTGAATACCGAGGGGAGGCTCTGATGGATAACCGGTTCTAAATTAGGCCGGCTTCACGGGTTTGACGTTGGCGGCCTTCGGACCTTTGTCCGACTGCACCACGTCAAACTCCACTTGCTGGTTCTCCGACAGGGTCCTGAATCCATCTGCCTGTATGGCAGTGTGATGGACAAACAGATCTTTTGATCCGTCCTCCGGTGTAATGAATCCATACCCCTTCTGATCGTTGAACCATTTAACTGTTCCTTTCATGCGTTTATTACCCTTTTTCCTTCTTTTTATTCGTTCGCAAGCTATCGTTTTGAAGCCGTGATTTGTATTCTAAAAAAAAAGCCGCGCTACTCGGATGAGCCACGCGGTTTAATTTCTTCTAGAATGTATTAAATGCACAACCCAACTTCAAGCTTACAAATATATTATAGCAGATACAGTCCGCTTTGACAAGACCCCCCAGAAAGGATTAAACTCTATAAGCCATTATGAAAAAGCTTCTAAAGATACTGGGCGTCCTCCTCCTCCTATTTATTGCCCTTATGGCGGCAGCCACCCTGTGGCTCCGCATCTATTTCCCTCCCGCCAAAATAAAAGCCCTGGCCATAAAAAAAGCAGGGGAGGTTTTAAAACGCGAAGTCAGATTGGGCACCCTTTCCCTCTCAGTTTTAAAAGGGTTGGTAGTGGAAAATGTGGAAATCTCAGAACCTCCCGATTTCAGATCCGGAACTTTCCTTAAATTAAAACAGTTCCAGCTCAAGGTTAAACTCTGGCCCCTGCTCCACAAAAGAATGGAAATGGACCGCATTGCCTTAGACGGCCTCACCTGTCAGATAGTCAAAAAAAGAGATGCCTCCTTCAACTTTTCGGACCTGACAGGAGAAAGTTCTTCTCAATCCACCCTGCCTATAGCTTTAGTCATCTCGAGGCTGGGACTTAAAAACAGTGTTCTGGTTTATGAAGATAAATCCTCCGATTCCCGGACAGAACTCAAAATTCTGGAGGTCAGAGCGGATAAAGTCCAGGAAAAGGGATCCATCCCCCTGCGCCTTAAACTGGAAGCCAAGGGAAAGCAAACAGGAAAAGCTTTTGATGCCCAATTGGATTTTCAGGGGAAAGCGGACCTGGGCAAACTCAAACCGGAAAACATCTCCCTGCAGATACAAAAAGCCGCCCTGGACTACGAGGGAATCCACCTCGACGTATCCGGAGACTTCAAAAATGCGAAAGCCCCGGAACTGAATCTCCAAGCACGCATCCCTCCCGCTTCCCTCAAGGGGATTGCCGTACCCGAAATCAATGCCTCCATCCAAATAAAAGCCAAGGGACAGAACTTACAGATAGAGTCTCTCAAAATAAAATCCGGGGATCTGGAGGCCCTTCTTTCCGGCTCCATCGCCAATCACGCCTCCGCCAATCCCATCCTCTCACTGAATCTGAAAACAAATACATTTTCCCTAAAAGAAACGGCCTCTTCGGTTCCCGATCTCGCCATCCTGGGTCTATCAGGAAAAGCTTCTTTAGAAGCTAAAATCTGGGGAGCACCCAATATCCCCCAGTATGCCGGGACCCTGCAGATGGAATCCATCGGCGCGATGCTGCGAGGGCAAAAGTTCTCCGATTTTTCCGGCAGGATACAGTTCAATTCTGAAACGGTAGCACTTCAAAATTTATCCGGTAAACTCAACAAAGGCACTTTGGCCCTATCCCTGTCCGCTAAAAATCTCAACAAGGCCCCGGACTTCCATCTGGAAGGAAGTCTTTCAGAGCTGGACCTAGCCCTTATGCCCCCCTCTAAAGCATCGGAAAAATCGGCCCCCACTCAAAAAGAAATGGCCCAAAAACCTTCCGGACCGGCCATGAGCGCCTCGGGAAAATTCACCATAGGAAAAATCAAACATCCCAACTTTACCGCGGAATCGGCTTCTCTGAAGTGGAGCCTGACCGGCATCACGCCAGATCTCAACCGCTTGGACGGAACAGCCCATCTCAACGCAGGACCGGGCCAATTCCAGGACTTGGCCCAACTAGGCAAGGATTATAAAATGGCGAAAATTCTCCTGTTTCCCATTTTCATCCTTCAGAAAGTGGCTCGGCTGGCGAAGATAAAACTGTTGCCCGCTTTTGACGATGTCAGTTATAAAGAAATTGTGGGGGAGTACGTCTTTAAGAAAGGGATCATGACCCTCAAGGAATCCCGCATGGACTCCCCTACTGCCTTCGTGGATTCCAGAGGAACGGTGGACCTGGTCAAAGAACATTTGAATCTGCGTGTAGATGCGAAATTGGGTTCCTCCTCCGGCATC
>JACQJN010000114.1 GCA_016205085.1 Elusimicrobiota bacterium
AATCCGGAAATGGCGAAAAAGATGTAGCGCCTTTTTACAAAATCGATCTGGGTTTTCTCTAGGAGGACAAACATGATCTTATATACTCATCTCCTTGGGATTAAAGGAGGCCAGCCAGGATTCGTAGATGGCCCTGGTGATGAAGACGGCGGTGAACAAACTGATGAGAATGCCCAGCGTCAAGGTGACGGCAAAGCCTTTTACGGGGCCCGATCCGAACTGAAACAGGAATAAGGCCGCGATCCAGGTGGTGACATTGGAGTCTAAAATGGCGCTCCAGGCTTTTTCGAATCCCGCCGTGACGGCCATCGCGATAGGTTTCCCTATTTTTAGTTCTTCTCTTATTCTTTCCAGGATCAGGACGTTGGCATCCACCGCCATGGCCAGTGACAGTAAAATCCCTGCGATTCCCGGCAATGTCAGAGTGGCTTTAAAATAGGCCATGCAGGCCATGAGAAAAAGAAAGTTCAGAAGAAGGGCCGTATCGGCCACAAGACCCGACAGGCGGTAATAAAATACCATGAAGATCAGAATAAGGCTAAGCCCCAATAGGCAGGCTCTGGTTCCGGCCCTAATGGAGTCTTCTCCTACGCTGGGACCTACGGTTCTTTCCTCAATGATGCGGACGGGAGCCGGCAGGGCTCCGGCCCTAAGGACGATAGCCAGGGCGGAAGCATCGGACATCTGGAAATTTCCCTCAATGATGGCATTGCCGCCCGAAATTCTTTGTCGGATGACGGGGGCTGAATGCACCACTCCATCTAAAACGATGGCCAGGTTTTTCTGCACGTTGGCGGCCGTGAGCTGGTCGAAGAGGCGTCCTCCCTCCGGATTAAATTGCAGGGCGACGTAGGGAAGATTAAAGTCTCCTCCCTTTTCCACTCGCGCATTTTTAAGATAAGCTCCGGTCAGGCCGGCAGAAGCCTTAAGCGCATAAAAAGAATTTTCACGCCCGGGAAGAATGATATCCTCTTTGGGCAAAATCTTGGCCACCTCCGGAAGCAGATCACCCTTCGAATCAAAGGGGCTTCCCAATTCGCCGATTTTCTGAAGAACTTTTTGACCCGCATCCGAATCATCCACGATGTGAAATTCCAGGAGAGCCGTTTTTCCGATAAGTTCTTTGGCCCGCTCCGCGTTGCTGATTCCAGGCAGTTGGACCATGATCCATCGGTCGCCTTGCCGAGCGATCAATGGTTCCGCGACTCCGAACTGGTCTACGCGGTTTCGGATGATTTCGATGGCGCGGTCCCTGGCGTCATGGATATCCTCTTGGGGTCCCAACTTGGCCACGTCCAGTTCCATGATCAGATGGGTGCCGCCCTTCAGGTCTAATCCCAGGGTTAAAAGCCAGCGGGGTCTAAGCCTGGCTTGCTCTAGTTTTTGCCTCTCTTGGGGAGGGTTTTGGTACCATTCCAGGCTGGGATACAAAAATAGACCGGAAAGGATGACCAGCGCCAAAATGCCGATCCATTTCCACTGGAGCTTAGTCATCCCACCACTACTTCTGTGGAGGCGGTGTCGGAGGAAAGAACTTTGGTGACGGCGGAGCGCGCGATCATGACTCGTACATTTTCTGCGATTTTAAGTTCCAAATCGGTTCCTTTAATCGTGGTGATGGTTCCGTAGAGTCCTCCAGAGGTTATGACGCGGTCTCCTCTTTTTAAAGCTTGAAGCATTTTTTCATGCTCTTTGGCCTGTTTCTGTTGCGGTCGGATCAAAAGAAAATAGAAGATGCCAAATATGGCTAAGAGAGGAATGAGACTAATAAAAGGGGATGGAGCGGGCTGCATCTATGTGCTTATGTTACAAAATAATCATGCGGGCGTCCATGTTTCGGATTTTAAGTAGGTATTGAGAAAAGCACTCTTTTTCTCATGGAATGTGTCCGTATCAATAGCCATTTGGATGTTTTTCATCAGTTGAATGAGGAAATGCAGGTTGTGAAAGGATAAAAGGCGGTAGGATAGAAGTTCACGGCATCGGTACAGATGGGAAAGATAAGCGCGGGAGTAGGTTCGGCAGACCCAGCAGTTGCAGTTTGGGTCGAGTGGGGAGTTGTCTTTTCGATAAGGGGCGTTTTTGATATAGAGTTTACCTTGAGAAGTCATCACTTGGCCGTTGCGGGCGTTGCGGGTAGGCCAGACGCAGTCCGTCATGTCCACTCCTCTTTCCACCGCTTCCCAAAGATCCTCGGGGGTTCCCACCCCCATGAGATAGCGGGGCTTATCTTCCGGGAGTAAAGGCATCAGTTCGTCTAATACTTCCCATGTTTTTTCCTTGGGTTCTCCCACAGAAAGCCCTCCGATGGCTATTCCATCGAAGGGGAGGGACAGGAGGTGTTCCGCTGCTTCTCTACGAAGGTCAGGGTAGACGGAACCTTGGAGAATGCCAAATATTAGAGGTTGTGAGTTGCGAGTTGTGAGTTGTGAGTTAAAAATAGTTTTGTTGTAGGCTTTAATGGAGCGGTTGGCCCAGGATTTTGTGAGCCGACGGGCTTCCGCTGCTTGCTCTCTTTCGCAAGGGTAAGGAGGGCAGACATCCAAACAAGTCCAGATGTCAGAGCCTAGATGGGACTGAAGTTCGATCACCTTTTCCGGGGTCAGATGGTGCGTGGAGCCGTCGTGATGAGATTTAAATGTCACGCCTCCATCCTCTATCTTTCGCAGGTGAGAGAGACTGAACACCTGGTAGCCGCCTGAATCCGTCAAAATGGACCTGTCCCAATTCATAAAAGAGTGAAGCCCGTCCGCTTCTTGGATTATGTCCGTTCCGGGTCGAAGGTAGAGATGGTAGGTGTTGGCCAAAAGGCAATCCGCCTGGATTTCTCTTAAGTCTTCTTGGGAAATGGCTTTGACGCTGGCCTGAGTTGCCACCGGCATGAATATGGGGGTTCGAAACCTTCCATGGGCTGTTTTTATTGTGAGTGTGCGTGTTTCGCTCTTTGCGCTTCGATCTTTGATCTTCATAATATTAACATCGCGTCGCCATAGGAGTAGAAGCGGTACTTTCGCTGAATGGCTTCTTTATAAGCGTTTAAAAGTTTTTCTCTGGTGGCGAAAGCGCAAGCAAGTAGAAGCGGGGTGGATTTGGGCAAATGGAAGTTGGTGATGAGGCAGTCCAATTCCTTAAATTTGTGTCCTGGATAAATAAAGAGATTCGCCCAGCCTTTTTGTGGTTGTAAGCTATCTCCGACCGTTTCCAGAGTTCGGGTGGCGGAGGTGCCGACCGCAATCACACGGCCTCCTTTTTTGCGGGCTTCAGTAATTTTTTGACAGCAGTCGTCGGTCAATTCAAAATACTCCGGCAGCATTTTGTGGCGGGAAATATCCTCCGAGAATATGGGTTTGAATGTCCCCCAGCCGATATGGAGAGTGAGTGTGGCGATAGAGACTCCTTTATCCTGGATTTTATCCAGAAGTTCTGTGGTGAAGTGAAGTCCGGCTGTTGGAGCTGCGATGGAGCCTGGGGTTTGGGCGTAGACGGTTTGGTTGGTTGCGCGGTCGGATTGGTTTGTGGGACGTTGTTTAAGAATGTAGTGCGGCAGGGGAATTTCTCCGTGGCGGTTCAGGTAGGAGGGGAGATCGGGTTCGGAAAATTCACAGATCCATTCGCC
>JACQJN010000115.1 GCA_016205085.1 Elusimicrobiota bacterium
GCGGAGAAAATGGTTTTTGAGAACGCCACCATGGGAGGAGAGGAGTCCGGCGGGTACGCCTGGAAGGGAGGGCTTCCCGAAAGGGATGGCATCCTGACGGCCCTTTTATTTCTGGAGATGCTGACCCAGACGCGCAAAACGCCTTCCCAGCTCTATCAAACCATCGAAAAAAAATACGGGGCCTCCTATTTCCTGCGCAAGGACTTTATCGCTCAAAAACCCGTCGCGGACAAGCAGGCTTTCGCCGAAAGGATTCGCAAAAAACTGCCCAAAAAGCTGGGTTCCTCCGCCATCCGGGAGGTAAAGGTCACAGACGGCATAAAAATTATTCTGGAACAGGACCATTGGCTTCTTCTCCGCCCATCGGGCACGGAACCTCTCATCCGCACCTACGCCGAAACAGACGGCCCGCGAAAAACTCAGGAGCTTCTGGATTTGGGAGCGAAGTGGATTAAGCAGTTGATATGACCCCACCACCTCCATGCGAAGCTTTGGTTGATTTGGGTCCGATCTTGGATCGGACCATGGAGGTGGTGGGGTGAAGGCCATGATTCTTGCGGCGGGGGCGGGAACGCGCCTGCGCCCCATCACCTATGAATTGCCTAAGCCCCTGGTCCCGGTGGTCAACCGTCCGGTTCTGCACCATGTCTTAGACACGGTGCGCCAACACGGCATCAAAGAGGTGGTCATCAATCTACACGCCCATGCCGACAGGGTCCGCCATTCGGTAGGGAACGGCTCCGCCTGGGGTCTTAAAATCCATTTTTCATACGAGAAAAATCTTCTGGGGACTGCCGGAGCCGTCAAAAAGGCAGCCCGCATCTTTAAAGACGGACCTTTCTTTGTGCTTTCGGGAGACGGCCTTTCCGACATCGATCTGACCGATCTGATGGCATTCCATCAAAGCCGGCGCTCCCTGGCCACGATGGCCATCAAAGCGGTGGACCACCGCTTCGAATATGGGGTGACCCTGACCAATTCCCAGCAAAAAATCAAAGGATTTCTGGAGAAACCCAGCTGGGCCGACGTGTTTTCGAATACCGTCAACACCGGAATCTATGTTTTTGACCCTAAGATTCTGGCGCTTATTCCTGAAGGAAAACCTTACGATTTCGGACATGAACTCTGGCCCCTTTTGCTTAAAAAAGGCGCGCCCATCTACGGGTATCTTCACAAAAAATATTGGTGCGACGTGGGCAACCTGGGAGAATACCGAAAGAGCCAGAAAGATGCCTTGGACGGCACCATCAAACTCAATTTTCCGGGAGTTCAGGTGCGTAGCCGCATCTGGGTGGACAAAGGCTGCCGCATCCATCCCAAAGCCAAACTGATTCCGCCGGTGACCATCGGAAGAAACTGCCGGATAGACTCTCAGGCTGAAATCGGCCCCTACACCGTCGTGGGAGACAGCTCAAAAATATCCTCCCGCGCCATTTTGAAAAATTGTATACTATTCAAACGAGTCCAAGTAGGACGAAACGTTCATCTCTCCAATTGCATTATAGGGGAAGAAGGACAGGTCACGGAAAGCGTCGCCGTTTACGAAGCTGCCGTCTTAAATATTAGACAATAGGAGGCTCCATGCCGCGTACTGGAAGGTATTTAGTCACATCCGAATCCGTCACCGAAGGTCATCCGGACAAAGTCTGCGATCAAATTTCAGACGCCGTACTAGATGAGGTTCTTTCCAAGGACTCACTGGGCCGTGTCGCCTGCGAAACCTACATCACCCGCGGCATGGTCATCGTCGGCGGGGAGATCACCACCAAATGTTTCGTGGACGTGGATGAATTGGTCCGCAGGGTAATCAAGGAAATAGGCTACACACACGTCAAATACGGATTCAACTATGAAACCTGCGCCGTCCTCAACGCCATCGGAAGGCAATCCCCCGACATCGCTCAGGGAGTGGACACCGGAGGAGCAGGAGATCAAGGATTCATGGTGGGCTACGCCTGCCGGGAAACTCCGGAACTCATGCCTCTTCCGATTATTCTGGCCCACAAACTGACCCGGCGTTTAGCGGAAGTCCGACGCTCCAAGACCCTGCCCTACTTGGGACCAGACGGCAAATCCCAGGTGACCATCGAATACCTGGATGGCCGGCCCTTAAGGGCCGACACCGTGGTCATCTCCTGCCAACATACCGAAGAGGTATTGGACCGGACAGGAAATTCCATCACCGAAAAAGCAAAAAACGAAATCATCGAAACGGTGGTCCGTCCCCTTTTGGGAAAGAGGCTCCTGGACTCCAAAACAAGATTTTTGATCAATCCAACGGGAAAATTCCTGGTGGGAGGCCCTCAGTCCGACACCGGCATGACGGGTAGAAAAATCATAGTGGACACCTACGGAGGCAGAACCGCTCACGGCGGGGGAGCCTTCTCAGGCAAAGACCCTACCAAGGTAGATCGATCCGCCGCCTACATGGCCCGCTATATCGCCAA
>JACQJN010000109.1 GCA_016205085.1 Elusimicrobiota bacterium
CGCCTATGTGCAGGGGGTTTACTTTCGAGGTGACCAAATATGTTCCCAACCGCGACCGTCCCATCCAATTTCAGTTACCGGGGTTAAAGGAAGACTGATATGTTGTGGGCAAGATTCAGACTCCTGTGGCAAAGACACTGGTTGTGGATCGTCATTGTGGTTGGTTCCACGATGGCGATTCTAGTGCCCATGTGGTACATCTCCGGCATGGACGAGGCCACCCGGAAGTATATCATCGGCATCAATGTCGTCTCTCTGCCGTGGGGGATTCTGCAGACCCTTATCTTTGTGGGGTTCCTGTACCTTCTTCAATATGGAGGCGGTTTTGCCCGATTTAAAAAGGGCAAGGTCAAAGCGGAAGAAGTTCGGGTCAAATTTGTAGATGTCATTGGTCTTACCGAGGCCAAACGGGAGGCTTGGGAGGTGGTTCAACTCATTGTGGATCGCACCCGCTTAAAGAAGATAGGAGGCAAGATATTGAGGGGGGTGCTGATGGTGGGGCCTCCCGGCTGCGGAAAAACCATGCTGGCCAAGGCTATCGCTACCGAGGCCGGAATCCCTTTTCTTTCCGTGGCCGGCTCCGAGTTCGTGGAGATTTTTGTGGGGGTGGGGGCGGCGCGCGTGCGCAAGCTTTTCAAACAAGCCCGCCAGTATGCTCGGGCGTATGGAGCCGCCATCATATTCATTGATGAACTGGATGTGATAGGCCGGACGCGCGTTTTTTATGACGCTTTTGGCGGAAGTTCCGAAGGCAACAGCACGTTAAACCAGCTTTTGGTGGAGATGGATGGGCTTGTGGAGGGAGATGACCATGTGGTGGTGGTGGGAGCCACCAACGCGGCGGAGGATGTTTTGGATGTGGCCCTTTTGCGACCTGGTCGGTTTGACCGGAAAATATTTATCGGGCGTCCCAATCTGGAGGAAAGAGAGAAAATATTTGAATATTACTTAAAGAAGGTTCAATTTGATCCCCAATTGGAAGTGGGCCGCCTGGCCCGGAAAAGCGTTTATAAAACCCCCGCCGAGATAGAAAACATCATCAAAGAGTCCGCTTTGATCGCCACCCGGAACAAGAAGGACCTAGTCAGCTATAAAGAGATCAGCGAGGCGATTGAGCGCATCGAACTGGGGGTGGCTCATCGCCTCAACATGACCCCGCATGAGCGGGAAACCACCGCCTACCATGAGGCCGGGCATCTGATCGTCATGTATCTCCACCACCCTACCGACGATGTGTTCAAAGCTTCCATCATCCAGCGTGGAGGGGCCTTGGGAGTGGTGCATTCCGTTCCCAGGGAAGAACTCTACACGACGGATCGGAACGCCATGCTGGCCGATATTAAGGTAAGCCTGTCGGGCTATATGGCGGAGAAGCTCAAATACGGCGTCACTTCGGACGGGGTCAGCTCCGATTTTACAAACGCCATGAAGAAAGCCCATGCCATGGTTTGGAATTTTGGGATGGGCACCAACGGCTTTGTGGGCAATTTCTCAGCCATCCCCAAGGAGCAGCTTTCGGAGTCTTTAAAAGAGAAATTGAATATGGAGACCTCCGAAATCATGAAACACTGTTTGACCGATGTGGAATCCGTTTTAAAATCGGAGTGGGCTTTGGTGGAGCGGTTTGCCAAAGAACTGATCGCCAGGGAGGAACTGGATTACGACGAGATTGTCTCCATATTCATGGAGTACGGGAAATCTCCCCGCATGATCCGGCCCGTGCCTCCCCGTCCCGAACTGACTTCTCAGTGAAAAAATCAAAACTCCCTCTGATTCAGTTTCTCTTCCCTGTCGTTTTCCTCATCCTGGCCGCCATCATCCTCATTCCCCTGATGAAACGCTCCGTGGAGAAGCTGACCGGAGGCGGACCGGATAAAAGTCTTTCTTCCGATACCGGCACTTTAAGCTCCGGTTTCGGCACCCGCCATTCTGAGGGAACGAAAGAACCTGACTCACAACTCACAACTCACAACTCACAACTCCCCTCCGGTCTTCACCCCGACCTGGCCGAATCCGCCTGGACCCGTTTTTATCGGGAGCAGGCAGCTAAAATCGTTTCTAATTCTCAAGAACAGCAAAATTCTTCTTCTCGCTCAGGTAAAGTTTCTCATGCTTCCCCTTCTCTGGGTTCAACTTCATCCAAACTCCAAGCTCTCAACTCTCAACTCTCAACTCTTTCTCAAGGAAGCGGCTCTAGCGCTTTTCAAAAAATAGATTCCGGCGGCTTGTCTTCCGCCAATAAAGCGGGTGCTGGTGGCGATACTTCAAAGGGAGTTCTGGCCAGCGCCATGGACGCCCTCAAAAATTTGAAAAATTTGAGCTTTCAAGCGGCCAAACAGGCATCTCTGGACACCGCTCAAAACTGGACTGCCAAGGGGTTTGATCTCAGTCCATCCGGCAGAACGGGTTTGGATTACGGCAAGGCCGGGTCTTTGGATAGGTTCAATCCCAACAGCATCCCAGGATATTTGAGGGAGGACGCCATGAATTTAAGCAAAGCCAAGGCCTCGGCAGTTCCAGAGGCGCCCCCTCCCGTGGAGGACACGGCGGATATCGCCAAAAAACAACAGGCCATGCTGGACGCCCTTAAACAAGACAATCTCGCCGAAGATTTTTTCAAATCCATATTCAGCGGTGCAGGGAATCTTTTCAATAGCGAGGGTCAAAAAAGTTCAGACCCTTTGGATGAGTCTAATAGCGATCCCATTGTAGGGAACGAGGGTTGTTGTGATTGTTCCCGGCATATATGTACATGTTGCAGCTGTGCGGACGATCCTAGTTGTCAGTTGAGGATTTAGTAATGCTAAATACGCTTTACCATTTCTTTATCGTTTCTTTATCGTTTCTTTATTCTAGGGGGTTATCCTAGTTATTAGGAGAACTGGACTTTTGCAAATTTATATAGCAAGGGGGGTGGCTGGGGATTTGCCCGTAAGCCCCCGTAGCGGAGAAGGGGCCCTGTTGGGGGAGGACCACGGGAGGGTCCTCGGTGGGGTCGGGGGCCAAG
>JACQJN010000116.1 GCA_016205085.1 Elusimicrobiota bacterium
CGAATGCCCTTCGGAGGATTCCTCAGGGGTTCCATAATACTCCATGAGGCGGATGAATCCGATGTCGGAAGCCAGGCGGCGCATGCCTAAACTTAGAAAAATCATATCCTGAACCGCTTCTGATGGCGGCATCTGGATTTGGTTGGGAGCCGGAAAAGGCAGAGAGAGATTTTTCGTAAGTAGAAATGCAAAATTAAAAATTAAAAATGCCGGAAGTATATGTTTTGTCGTTTCCTTGAGGCTCATTTTGAATTTTTCATTTTGAATTAGCTTAGAACTCTTTTTTGTTGAAAAGCCACTGGGCCACCAGGAGGCAGGCTGCGGCGTATAGAAGGGCATACCCCAGGGTTACTCCCAGTGTGGGTCCCCAGTGGATGGAGAGGGGAGCCTCCCATCGGTCACGCAAGTTGAAAAGCTGGAGATTGGGAATCAAAAACGGCAGAGGCTTGAGCAGCCATGTGGCGATCCCTTGGCTTTTCTGAATGAGAAAGCGGACTTCGGTCAGGAAGTGGCCCAAAGTCCATAGGATGGAGGTTAAAGCGATGGCGGAAAGGATCGAGGTGGATAGAATCGCCATCAAGATGCCGGCGGCTCCAATGACGTAGATTTTTAGATAAGACATCAAGATTAAAAGAACATAAACGGAGTTCCACTGCCATCCCTTGAGAAATAAGACCGAAAGATGCAGCAACGACATGGACAGCATCGATAAAAAGACGGTGAGCATGAGTCCAAGGAATCTCCCTAAAAGGTATTCCGATTTGGTGACGGGGCGGGTCAGGATCAGATAAATGGTTTTTAGCTCCATTTCCTTTAGGATGGAAGTGGCCGCCCCGAAAACCGTGGTCACCAAAGCCATGAGCTCTAAGAAACTGAGCCCAAAATCAAACAGAACCCGGATCTCCTCATCCACCGCCAATGCCCCCAGCAGGAGGGCCGCGTACAGGACCACTCCCCCGAAGATCAGGATCAGTTGGAAGGCCCGGATGCGGATTTGTTCTTTAAAAACATTCCGACTCAGCAAAAGAACGGTCTGGATGCGGCGCATGGTTATGCCCATTGTTTCTGGATGGTGTCCACAAAAATCTGTTCCAGGCTTCCCGGCTCCGGGAGCCAATCCTTCTGCTCTAAAATCCGGACCAGTCTGCCTTGAATAAGAATTCCCACGCGATGACAGATCTTTTCCACTTCCGAAATAGAGTGTGAGGAGAGTAGGACGGTGGTCCCAGATTTATTTAAACGGGTGATCAAATCGCGGATCTCCTTGATGGCAAGGGGGTCTAAGCCGCTGGCGGGCTCATCTAAGATGAGCAATTTGGGTTGATGCAGGATGGCCTGAGCTAGGCCCAGGCGTTGGAGCATTCCTTTGGAAAATTCAACCACCCTCTTGGAGCGGTGGATCAAAAGCCCCACGTCCCCTAGAACTTCTTCTTTTCTCTGCTTTAAGAGTCCGGGGGGTATTTTAGAGAGGCTCCCGTAAAATTGAAGGGCCTCCTGGGGAGTCAAATAGGAATAGAAATAGGGAAGTTCCGGAAGGTATCCCAATAATCTCTTGGCCTCCGTGGTTTGCGGGTCCTGTTCAAAGACCTGTACCTGTCCCGAGGTGGGGAATAGCAGGCCCAGGGCCAACTTCATGGCGGTGGTTTTTCCGGCGCCATTCAAACCCAGAAGCCCAAAAATTTCGCCCTCCTGGATTTCAAGGTTGAAATGGGTAAGACCGGGAGTAGTCAGAGTGCGGCCCGGTGAGACCTTCGGTAGATTTTGGTGACCTTATTGAAAGATAAAGCAATCATAACTTGACCCAATGCACGCTTTCAATCCCTGGCAGGGATTTGATTTCTTTTAACACCTCGGCGGGCACATCATTATCCACCGTGATGACCATGGCCGCCTCTCCTTCGGGAGATTTGCGGCCCACCCGCATGTCGGCGATGTTGATTTTGTGTTTCCCCAGCAGGGTGCCGACCAGTCCGATGGTGCCGGCCTTGTCCTGATTGGTGAGCACCAGCATCTTGCCTTGAAGCACCACGTCCAAGGTCAGGGATCCCAGACGAACCAGGCGCAGGTCCGCATTGGGTTGAACCGTTCCGGCTACCGTTTGTTGTCCTTTTTCAGTTTTGACCGAGACGGTAAGCAGTTTGGAAAAGCCTTCCGGGGCCGTGGGGCTTGCCGTTTCCAGGAGTTTGATCCCCCGTCCCTGGGCTAAAAGTGGCGCATTCACCCAGGAGATTCCGGGTTCGTCCATGATGCTCGATAGCAGCCCTTTAAGAGCCGCCACCGCCAGGGGCCTGATTTGATTGGAGGCGTAGGCGCCGTCGCATTGAACATGGACTTGCATGAGCCCGCCGGTCAACAACTGTGCCGAAAAGCGTCCCAGGCGTTCCGCCAGTTTCAGGTGATCTCCCAGTTTTTCCAATATTTCGGCATCGAATCCGGGAAGATTGACCGCGTTACGCGCGATGCCGTGTTGGAAATAGTCCCGCACGTTTTGAGCCAGTTCCGAGGCCACCTTGACTTGGGCTTCCTCAGTGGAGGCTCCCAGGTGGGGAGTCAGAATCAGGTTGCAGGATCGGCTGGCGGCGATCAGCGGAGAGTCGGTAGGCGGGGGTTCCTGAGAGAACACATCCAGAGCCGCTCCGCGCAGCCTGTTTTCCTGCAAAGCTTTGATCAGCGCCTCTTCCTCAATGAGTTCTCCCCTGGCGCAGTTGATCAATCGGGCTTCCGGTTTGACTAATTTAAGCGTCTTTTCGTTGATCAGGTGGCGTGTTTTTTCCGTTAAAGGGGTGTGCAGGGTGACGTAGTCCGAGGATTTTAAAAGAGTCTCCAGGGATACCATCTCGATCCTTAAGGGTTGAACATATTCCGCGGAAACATAGGGATCGTGAGCCAATATCTTCATATTGAAGGCCTGAGCCCTTTTGGCTATTTCCTTCCCGATCCTGCCGAGTCCGACGATGCCCAAAGTTTTTCCGGCCAATTCCGAGCCGATGAGGTTTTTCCTGTCCCATTTTCCGGAGCTTAAATTTTGATGGGCCTTGGGGATGTTGCGTGAGAGCGCCAACATCATGGCGAATGTATGTTCGGTAGCGGCTAGCGTGTTGCCACCGGGGACATTCATCACGATTATCCCTCGCCGAGAGGCCGCCTCCACATCGATATTATCCACGCCGACACCCGCCCGGCCTATCAGTTTAAGGTTGCGGGCTTTGGAGAGAAGGGGTTCCGTGATCTTCGTTTCAGAGCGAACCAGCCAGCAGTGAACCTTTTCCAG
>JACQJN010000112.1 GCA_016205085.1 Elusimicrobiota bacterium
GGGGGCCGAGGGCAAGCCCTGGGCAGACCCAAGGGCAAAAACTGGGTGAAGTCGTGTCCGTAATAACTTCGCCAATATCTAAAAATTTTATAGAATAGATGCAACATGGGTGGACACAGCCACTGGGCAGGAATCAAACATAAAAAAGGTTTACAAGACGTCAAGCGCGGCAAAATTTTCACCAAGCTGATCCGCGAAATCACCATCGCCGCACGGTTGGGCGGCGGCGACCCCGCCGGCAACGCCCGCCTTAGGAAAGCCATTGAGGACAGCAAGGCCGCCAACATGCCCATGGAGAATGTCAAACGCGGCATCCAGCGCGGCACGGGAGAAATCCCGGGTGCCATCATTGAAGAGTTGACCTATGAAGGCTACGGGCCAGGAGGCATCGCCATCCTCTGTGAATCCACCACCGACAATAAAAACCGAACCACAAGCGAAATCCGAAAAATTTTCTCCAGCCACGGAGGCAACCTGGGAGAAGCAGGCTGCGTGTCTTATCTATTTCGACAGAAGGGATATATCACGGTAAAAAAATCCTCCGCTTCCGAAGATGACTTGATGGCTCTGGCCCTGGATGCAGGCGCCGAAGATTTTAAAACAGACGAATCGGATGCCTACGAGATCATCACCTCTCCCAAAGATTTCGACCCTGTCATAAAAAAACTAAAAGAAAAGAATATCTCCACCGAAACAGCAGAAGTCACCATGCTTCCCAGCACCGAAATCCAAGCAGGAGAAAAAGAAGCCACCCAGATTTTACAGCTCATGGAAGAACTGGAGAATCATGACGACATCAAAAATGTTTACGACAATTTTGATATTCCGGATAAAATATTGGCCCAACTTGAATGAAAGTATTAGGAATCGATCCAGGATTGGCACATACAGGCTGGGCCGTGGTGCAATCTGAAAATCCTCAATCCTTCTCTCTCCTGGATGCGGGGCTTCTTAAAACAACCCCGGCACAAACTTTAGAAAACCGCTTAAAGTCAATCCATACGAACCTGACTCAAATTATCCGGGAACACCAACCACAGACTATCGCCTTGGAAGAAATTTTTTTCATGAAAGCGGCCAATTCCATTCTCGGCACAAGCCAAGCCCGAGGCGTCATCCTTTTAACCGCAGCCCAATCGGGAACCACCCTTTCCGAATACAACCCCCGCCATGTGAAAACAGCCTTGACCGGCAACGGCCGAGCTAAAAAGAACCAGATGCAGAAGATGATCCAGCTTCTCTTAAAACTTTCTGCCCCACCTCAACCGGATGACGTGGCGGACGCGATGGCGATAGCCCTATGCCATTTAAGGTCCACGAGATACCAAAAGTTGCGAGTTGTGAGTTGCGAGTCATGAGTTTCAGACTATGATTGCTTATCTAAAAGGCGCCTTGTTAAACAAAAAGCAAGACAGTATCGTTCTCAATGTAAACGGGATAGGCTACGAAGTATTTATGACTCAGGCCGACCTGCAACGCTTGCCGCCACCCGACAACCCCATGGAACTCTACATCTCTGAATCCATCGGGATGTACGGAGGCGGCACCACTCTGTATGGTTTTCTCCAGAAGGAAGAAAAGGAAATCTACCTGACATTAAAATCTCACGTGCCCAACACCGGAGCGAAGAAGGCTCTGGAATATCTGGACAAGGCGGCCAAATCTTTGCCGGACTTTCGCCGAGCAATCCTGGAAAAAGATGCCCGCATATTGGCGGGAGTTTTCGGATTCACCCGAAAGACGGCCGAAAAACTGATCGTCGCGCTGAAAGACAAGGTGGGTATGGTTCCCATCCCGGGACCTCGGAAATTTAAAATGGAAGAAGAACAAAGGGGATATACTCCGGTTCTTAACGCGCTCATCTCCTTGGGATACCGTGCCACAGAAGCGCGTTCCGCCCTGGAGCTGGTGACCCAGGAAATCGGCTCTCGCGAAGCCAGCCCGGAGGAAATGGTGCGGTTGGCTTTAAAGAGGCTTTAAAGATGGAAACAGCGAACATCTTATCGGGCAAACCAACCCCCGAAGAAGTCTCAGGCTTAGAAGGTTCCCTGAGACCCAAGACACTCGAGGAATTCGTCGGCCAGAGAAAACTTAAGGAAAACCTGAATGTTTTCATTCAAGCGGCCAAAAAAAGAGGCGAGCCCTTAGACCACATCCTCTTTTATTCCCCTCCCGGCCTGGGAAAAACCACTCTGGCCTATATATTGGCCCGTGAGATGGGAGTCAACCTCAAAACCACCTCCGGCCCCATTTTAGAAAGGGTGGGCGATCTGGCCGGAATGCTAACGGATCTCTCGGAGGGAGACATTTTTTTCATTGATGAAATCCACCGGCTCTCTCCCACCGTGGAGGAGGCCCTTTATCCCGTCATGGAAGATTTCACATTCTACATCAACACCGGCAGAGGGCCCGCCGCCACTTCTTTAAAATTAGCCATCCAAAAATTCACCCTGGTGGGAGCCACCACCCGCGGAGGACTCCTGACCGGACCCTTAAGAGACCGCTTCGGCATCGTGGGCAACCTCAATTTCTACGACATCGAAGAGCTGGAAAAGATCGCTCTGCGCTCCTCCCACATCCTCAAAATCCCCGTGGAACCGGAAGGCATTGCCGAGATCGCCAAAAGATCCCGCGGAACCCCCCGCATCGCCAATCGACTTTTAAGGCGGGTCCGCGACTTCGCCCAGGTGAAAGCCAACGGCATCATCACCCAAAAAGTGGCGGAAGATTCCTTGAATGCCCTGGAGGTGGATCCCGAAGGACTGGATGCCGGCGACAGAAGGCTTCTAGCGGCCTTGATGGAAAAATTCAAAGGGGGGCCCGTGGGTATCGACACTCTGGCCATAGCCGTCAGCGAAGAAATAGACAATCTGACCGATGTCTATGAACCCTTTCTCATCCAGGCCGGATTCATGGCCCGCACCCCGAGAGGAAGGGTGGCCACCCACAAAGCCTACACCCATCTGAAAATCCAACCTCCCAAAAAAACTGCTGAGCTTTTTTAATGCACCACGCAGGCTCAGCACTATGTCTCCTCTTCTCTTTTTTAGTTCCAACCTTCGCCGGCGAACCCAACGATCTCATCCGTATCGGCATATTACCCAAGGTCTATCAAACCGTTCTCAAGCCCGTTGGGAAATTCGCCGCCGCGGATCTTAAAACGGGAAAGAAAGAATCCCTCCTGTCGGACGAGAAATACATAGCCGAGACCACCGGGTCCCAGGGTATCCGCCTGGGTCCCTACTCTTTCAGCAATCAGGTGCGTCTGGTGCCTTTGGAGAGCCATAGTACCCTGCGCATTGATCAAAAAAACTACCGCGGGAGCTTTCTCATCACCGCCCACCCTGGAGGCACATTCACCCTGGTGGAAGAACTGGGGATAGAAGAATACCTCACAGGAGTTCTCCCTCTGGAAATGAGCCCGAACTGGCCCCTGGAAGCCTTGAAAGCCCAGGCGGTAGTCTCCCGCACATTCGCTTTAAACAATCTGGGGCGCAACAAAAAATCGGGTTTTGATTTGTCGGCCGATACGAAATCACAAATGTACGGGGGCTCCGATCAAGAAAATGCTCAAATATTAGAAGCGGTGGAATCTACCAAGGGAGAAGTCCTCACCTATAAGGGGGAAACTTTCAACACTTACTTTCATTCCTGCTGCGCCGGCCATACCTCCTCAGAAACCAACATCTGGGGCGGCAAAAACGGCTCCCACCGTTCTCTCCGAGGGGTGACGGACCATTACTGCCGAACCTCCCCCCAACACTTTTGGAAAGCCTACATTCCTTCCAATGACATCCTGCAAGCCCTGCACAAAAACGGTTTCTGGTTTACCCGCCTTAAGGGTATCCGTCTCTTGGACAGGGACCGTTCCGGCTATGTCCAAACCTTTAAAATATTGTCGGATCAAGGGCCGCTCGAGGTCAGAGCCAATGATTTCAGGAACTGGATTGGAAACAGCGACTTAAGAAGCACCTATGTCACGCACATTACTCCCA
>JACQJN010000113.1 GCA_016205085.1 Elusimicrobiota bacterium
ATCTAGTTTGGGCGGTGCTCAAGTGGACTTCGGAACGGTATATATAACCGTCATCTAAGTTGGGAGTTGAGAAATTTAAGAGTTGAGAAATGAAAGTTAAACGGTAAGGGAAGGATGAAAGAGTTGAAGAAACGGTCGAGGATGTGCTTGGCCAGCCTAGGGCTGGTCTGGGGCATCTCTGTTTTTAGTGGCGAGGTGTCTTCACTCAATGCCGATTCTTCCACCAATCCCGGGGGTCTTTCCCAGAGCATTGGTCTCTCGGTTACAATCGTAGGCATTGGGCCTGCGGATGTCACCGATCTGGTGGCGGTGCCGGGTCTCTTTGACGGTCAGATTCAGTTGAGCTGGACGGAGCCTGGGGCCAACGGGTATGATCCTCAACCTGTTTCTTCTTTTACTGCGCGGGCCTCCATCCTCCAGAACATAGAGAACAATACCGACTTCAACAATCCCGCCATCGCCAGTCCACTGTCTGCATTCTCGCCTACTGTTCTAAATCCTTCGTTAGGAGGCAATCTAAGAAGCGATCTTCTCGTAGGACTGACGCCTGGGGTGACCTACTACTTCGCCATCCGGGCCACGGCAGGAGGCGCCACAAACAACTGGCTCCGGGATGTTCCCTTGAACCGCAACGCCACCAACTATGCGGTGGCGACAGACTTGGTGCCTTCCGTTCCCACCGGCCTGACGGCCTTAAGCGGCAACCGTCAAGTGGCGTTGAGTTGGAATCCCAATCCAGAGCCTGACATCGACTTTTATCGCATCTGGCGCGATTCGTTGGATCCTGCGGACTTCTTTGTTCCCATCACCACGACTTCCTTGACGACGTTCACGGATACGGGCCTGATCAATGGAAATAGCTACTACTACCGCATCAGCGCGGTGGATACAGGCCCCAATGTCTTGGAAAGTCCTTTGACGGCGTGGGTGACGGGTTATCCGTTCGTGGTCATTTCTTCCGTTACGGTCACATCCATCACACCGGATGCCATTGCCAGAAGCATCAACTTGACCTGGGACAATCCCAATCCTGATCCCAAGAATGTGCTGATGGTGAGAAGAGCCGGTCTGGCCAGCACATTTGTTCCTGTGACGGGAACTACGTACAGCGTGGGACAGACGTTTGTGGATGGTTCCACGGTGGTGTTCAACGGTGGACCTAATTCCACATTCTTAGATACCACGGGTTTGACTTTGAACACAAGCTGGTTCTACACATTGTTCGCGCGGGATGATCTGGCCAGCCCCAGCTACTCCATCGGGACAACCACCTCCACCATCCTGGACCTGAAGCCTCTGTTCCCTGCGGGTGTGGATCGTTCCACGGGGCTGGCTTCTGTCAGGATTTCCTGGTCCGCTGTGACGGCCAATGAGGACGGCTCTCTGTTCAGCAATCCTGTACGGCCTGATGAATTGGCCCGGTACACGCTGTATCGTTCCACGGGTCTGTGGGCGCCGCCCAGCCCTGTGGTCTCGGTTTCCACATCTACTCTGAACTACAACGATGCTGACCCTGTGGTAGGAGCTTTCCACTCCACAGGACGGAATCTCTACTACTATGTGACCGCTTCGGACAGTTGGAACCAGGAGTCGGAAGCTTCCCTCATCATTGGCAGTCTGTCAGGGAATCTCTATAAGACCTCTTATGATCGGCAATACCTGTTGGAATTTGACCGCTCCATCGTGCCCTATATCAATGCAGGCAATGCCTTGGGACAGAATGTCCACATCACTTCCAGATTTTTGAATTCCGAGATAGGCGGCAGAATCCTGCAGTCGGTGGAGTTTGTGCCTCGGCGTGGAGATACGGGAGCTGCCCTGAATGCCTTTGCATTGCCTGAGGACAAACTGGATGTCCGTTTCTACTACAGAACGGTTGGGAATCAGGTTTCCTTCTCTCCACAGCTCAGTGTCAACCAAGCCAACAGCAAGTTGGGTGTGTTCTGGCACAATGGCCGTGAGTGGCTCAAGCTGTACGGAACGGTGGATCCGAGCGGCCAGTTTATCCGGGTTAAAACACCTATGTTTGGCCGGTATCAAGTTAGAGAGCAGCTCAGGAGCCTTGAGTTCACTTTGGATCCCTCCGGAGTCACCAACCGGACCCTGACTCCCAACGGAGACGGCAAGAACGACCAGGTGGTGTTTGTGTTCGACAATCCCAGCTTCTCCGATGTGAAGGGAAAGATTTTTGATTTGTCGGGAGCTTATGTGGCGGATATGCAGCCCGGGCCGATGGTGGACGATAGCTTGCTGTGGGATGGGAAAGCGGGTGGAAGGGTGGTGGCCAGTGGGGTGTATATCTACCAGATTGAGTCGGTATGAAAGGTGTTTAACGGAACTGTGGTGGTGATAAGATGACCGAGCAGGGGTACCTATGGAATGGGTCTGCGAGGAAATGGTTGGAGCTCGGCAGAGCGGAAACCATGAGCTATAAAGGGCTTTTGCTTGCCTTAGCTCTCCTTAGCTCTCCTTTGCTCTCCTTTGCTGCATTCGAGGATCTGGGAGCTGGGGCTCGCGCGCCGGGAATGGGCGATGCTTTCACCGCCGTGGCCGATGACGTATACAGCATATTCTACAACCCGGCCGGACTTTCCACGCTCTATCGGCCTCAGTTCTCTGCATCATACTCCAGACTGTATTTGGGCTTGAGCGACAATTCCAACCTGGGGCTGTCCCAAGTTGCGTATGCCCATCCCTTGAAGGAAGGTCAGTTGGGAAGTCTGGGGTTGGGCTGGAGCCGGTTCGCCCTCACTCAGATTTACGCTGAAAACAGCGTCTATGCTTCCTATGGACGACGGCTCTTTAAGAAGCCCGGCTTTGGGACGTTGCACACCGGAATCAACCTGAAGTATTTAAACCGCTCCTTTGAGCGTTTGCCGGAAGCCGAAAATGCATTCGGCTCCGCCAACCCGATTCAGAGGACTGGCGAAGCGGATCCTCTCTTGAGCGGAAAGAACTCCATGGGCACTCTGGATGCGGACCTGGGACTTCTGTTCCAGACCCCAGGGAAATACTCTGTGGGACTCATGTTCAACCATCTCAAGCGTCCCAATATCGCTTTCGGAAATGATAAAGATATTTTGGGATTGGATACCCGCTTGGGCTTTGGGTATAAGAGCCTATGGACCAATCTTTCCGCGGATGTCCGAATGAAGCCTGCGCCGGATGGCAGCATGGACAAGAATTTCGTGCTGGCGGGAGAGCGGTATATCCCGACCATCGAGTATGGACAATTCGGAGTTCGCGGATCTTTGGGAATCGGCAGCCGGGAGTTCCGCCAAGTGACTTTGGGGCTTTCCTACAGAATCAGCAAAATCCAGATCGATTACGCTTTCCTGATGCCCATCGGGACCGTGAAGGATACTCTGGGAACCCATCGGGTTTCCCTCACGTTCCATTTCGGAGCGCCCCGCGCGGAGGAGGAATTCTCGGTGGAGCTTTTGGAGCACCTAAGAGAGTTGGAGGTGGCCCGGAGAAAGAAAGCCCTGTATGCCTATGAGTTCGAGGGATTAAAGAAGATTCCTGAGACCGACCAAGTGACCGCCGCCATGATCAAGGACAACCTGGATAAGGGTTTCTATGCCAAGGCTTATCGCTATATCAATGAGCTGGTGGATGTTCAGGATACCCAATTCAGCAACCTAAGGTCCCGGCTCCGGGTGGTGTCCCAGCAGTTCCCAGAGCTGGCCGATCCTAAGTTGAATTGGGAGAAAATGCTTTCCCTGGGCATAAAAGATTTCCTGAGTCAGTCTGAGGAGATGGCGGTCAAGAGGATTGCTTATGCCTACAGCTTGGACCCGCGCAACAGCAAACTAGAGAAGCTCTTGGAAGCCGTGGAGACAGTCACAGGGAGGACGGCGGAAAGGGTTCCTGCCCGCTGGCTGGGCAAGCTTTCTCTGGTGGAGGAGAAGCTTTTGAGAACGGAGGAAGCCCTCCAGGCGGAGATGGTGGATCAGGTGATCAGGCTTTGCGAGGAGGTGTTGGAACTGGAACCGGAACACGCCTCGGCTCTCTCCCGGCTGGGGACCGCTTATTATCTGCAGAACAAGCGGTATGAGGCTTTGGCGGCCTGGACCCAGGCGGTGCGGTATGAGGAGAACTTGAGCGAGAGAAGAACCTTGTACCGGGCCATCCAAAGGGCACGAAGGGAGTTGAGGATCTCGGAGAGCACCCGTCCCGAGAGCACACCGGCCGCGGGGGGAGAGAGACAGCCTACCGCTCAGGAAATGGCATCTCAGGAGATCGAGGATCTTTATCTGCAGGGGGTGGAACTGTATCTGCAGAATAAGCCCGTGGAGGCTGCCAGAATATTCGAACTGATCTTGAAGCAGGATCCCAAGAATGTGAGCGTGCAGAATGCATTGAAACGGGTGAATAAAGTAATTGAAACAGGGACGAAACCATGATATGAAAATTAGGACTAAGTTTTTAATTGTCTTGATGGGGGTTTTGGGGATGCAGGCGGTTGGGATGACTGCTAGCCTTATGTTTTTGGAGGTGTGGTATTTGAAACAGGCCAGCCAGGAGAAGGCGGATGTCATCATGCGCAGCGTGGAAAAGGTTGCTAAAGAATCTTTGGAAGAAAAGGATGCTTTGAGGGTTTTGGATTATTTGATGTTTCTCACCCGCACCGATTCCGCGGTCAAAACGGCGCGTTTGAAATGGATGGGCAAAGATGTGAGCGTGGGCAATGCTTCGCCTTCCGATCCTCTCTATTTTATTCGCAAGGATTGGAGAGGTTCCAAAACGGCAGAGGGTTTCGGAGAGGCAGTTTCGGTGGAGGTGGGGTTTTCCCAGAAGGAATTGGAAAAAGAGGTTTGGGCGGTGGTGGGGAGGATTTTGAGCGAAGTGGCGGTTGTGGGCTAGGCGACCCTTTTGCTTGGGATCATGATTTCTTTTATTTTCACGCGATTTTTGACCCGCCCCATCTATTCCCTGATGAGCGCGGCGCGCTCCATTGGGGAAGGCCGGTTTGACGTGCCCCTGCCGGCTCCCAGCCGGGATGAGATCGGTTATCTGAGCCGGGAGTTCGGGGAGATGGCCCAAAAACTTAAGGAACTCGATGAGATGAAGGAGAGATTTATCCAAAGCGTGTCCCATGAATTGAAATCCCCTCTGGGGGCTGCTCAGGCTTATGTGGAGCTTCTTAAAGTAGGGAAGGCGGGTCCGCTTCCTGCTCAGGCCGTGAAGATCCTGGAAATTGTCCAGCAGGCTATAGACCGCCTGCGCCGTTTTATCACCGACATTTTGGATTTGGCCAAACTGGAGGCGGGACGGGTGGGACTGAATTTGCAGACAT
>JACQJN010000123.1 GCA_016205085.1 Elusimicrobiota bacterium
GAGGAAATGCTTGCCGGTAGGCCCCGTCACCTTTAACTGGTTTCCCACCCGGAGGTCGCAGAGGTAATTGCTGGCCGTCCCCGGTATTTCTTTCTCGCCTGTTTGAGGATTGTCCCAAAAGTGGCGCGAGATACAGAGGGAGAATGTTTTGCCGTCCCTTCGGTCTCCGCCAGTCGGTGAAGCTACGGAGTAAAGCCGTGGGGAATTGATGCGTCCCGTCCTGGGGTCATTGCCGGGAGGCAGGATTCCGGCGCTTTGTCCCGGGAGGCAGGGATAATCTCCCGTACATTGAAATACCAAATGGCGCACGTCATTTTTTCTTCCACGCGATTCGGCGCTCAAACGCTTGTTTTCAATCACTTCCGCTAGCATGGGCGATGAAATTTTATACAGGTTGATGGGAATGGTTTTTTGCATGGGAGAATTATAACACATTGAGCGCGTGTTGAAAATTTTCCTCTATTATTCTATCATGTGAAATCTTATTTCGAGGAAAAAGCCATGAGAATCGCGATTCCAAAGGAAATTTTACCCGGGGAAAACAGGGTGGCCGTGGTTCCTGAAACCGTGGCCAAAATGGTGAAAGCCGGGATGGAGGTCTGGGTGGAGTCCGGGGCGGGCGAATCGGCTCATATTTCTGACGGGGAGTATCAAAAGGCCGGGGCCAGGATAGAACCCAAGGTGGAATCGCTTTTGGGAGAAGCGGATGTGGTGCTCAAGGTTCAGCGGCCGGTTTTCGATGAGAAACGCAATCGCCATGAGGGCGACCTTATACGGGAGAAGGCGACGCTCATAGGTCTCTTGCTTCCCTTGACCTATCCGGATGTGGCGGTGAAGCTGAATGCCAGGAAAGTGACCGCTTTCGCTTTGGATTGCCTCCCCAGGATTGCCCGCGCCCAGTCCATGGACGCCTTAAGCTCCATGTCGAACATCGCCGGCTACAAAAGCGTCATTATGGCCGCCAATGCCCTGGGACGGATGTTCCCGATGATGACCACCGCGGCCGGGACCATTCCTCCCGCCAAGGTCGTGGTGATAGGGGCGGGGGTGGCCGGCCTTCAGGCGATCGCCACCGCCCGTAGGCTGGGAGGAGTTGTCACGGCCTTTGATACGCGCCCCGTTGTGGCGGAGCAGGTGAAAAGTTTGGGAGGGGAGTTCGTGAGTTTGGAGGTTTCCCATGAACAAGCTCAGGATACGGGAGGCTACGCCAAAGAACTTCCTGCTGAATTCTATAAAAAGGAACAGGAAATTTTACGGAAGTATATCCAAGAGGCGGATGTCGTGATCACCTCCGCTCTTATTCCTGGGAAGAGGGCTCCCCTCTTGATTACGGAGGAAATGCTGCGGGCCATGAAACCGGGATCGGTCATCGTGGACCTTGCCGTGGAGCAGAAGGGAAATTGCGTCTTTTCAGAACCGGGGAAGATCGTGGTCCGGCATGGGATTACCCTCATCGGCACGCTCAATATTCCGAGCACCGTCGCGGTTCATGCCAGCCAGCTTTACGCCAAAAACGTTCTCAATTTCTTAAATCATATTGCGCCGGATGGAAAATCCATCCGCTCCGATTTAAATGACGAGATCATCCGGGGCTCTCTCATCACCCATAATGGCGAGATATTGCATCCCGGAGTAAAGGGATTGATCGGTTTAAAGAGCGTCGCTTAAGGAGGTTCAACCATGGAAGGAATTCCCATCGCAGAACTCTATATCTTCTTGTTGGCGGCGTTTCTGGGTTACCAGCTTATCTCCCGTGTGCCGCCTTTGCTGCATACCCCGCTTATGTCGGCCACAAACGCCATATCCGGAATCTCCTTGGTAGGATCCATCGTGGTGGCGGGAGCCAATTACAGCACTCTCTCGAATGTCCTTGGGTTTCTGGCGGTGACCTGCTCCACGATCAATGTCGTGGGGGGGTTTTTAATCACGGACCGTATCCTTAAAATGTTCAAAAAATGAGCATCCTGCAATTCTTCTATCTTCTCTCGGCGGCTCTTTTTATATTGGGAATCCGAGGTTTGAGTTCTCCTGAAACGGCGCGCAGGGGAATGAACCTGGCCTCCTTGGGGATGCTTGTGGCTGTCGTGGGTACCCTTTTTCATCATGAGATCGTAAATTATTATTGGATCATCGGGGGTTTGATATTGGGCACCGCCATCGGCATCCCTCTGTCGATGATCCCCATGACCGCGGTGCCTCAGCGTACCGCTCTTTCACACGCCGGGGGGGCTTTGGCGGCGTGTCTGATCGGCATCTCGGAGTATTATAGGCACGGCGTGCAGCTGGGCACGACGCACATGGCCATTATCGGCGTGGAGGTGATGCTGGGAGCCTTGACCACGACGGGAAGCCTGATGGCGGCGGCCAAGCTTCAGGGACTGCTTCCCGGCAGGCCCATCACCTATCGTTTCCAGAATGTCTCCAACATCTCGCTCTTAGCGGCCTTGGCGGGCTTGGTTGTCTACCTGACGCTTCATCCCGGGGACATCCGTATGTTCTATCTTCTTTTGGGAGGCAGCTTTCTATTCGGGATTCTGCTTCTTATTCCCATCGGAGCGGCGGATATGCCTTGCGTCATCACGCTGCTCAATTCCTACGCGGGTTTGACGGACGCCGCGATGGGTTTCATGCTGGCGAACCGCATCCAGATCATCACGGGATCGCTGGATGGCTCTTCCGGCTTTATTCTTTCGGTTCTGATGAGCCGGGCGATGAACCGCAACTTCATCAACATCCTCTTCGGAGCCTTCGGCAAGGTGGAAGAATCCTCGGTGGAGGTCCTGGAGGTTAAAAAGAAGTCTGTAAAGTCCCTTAAGGTTGAAGAGGTAAGCAAATTCTTAAACGAGGCGAGGTCCGTGATCATCGTTCCCGGCTACGGCATGGCGGCGGCCCAGGCCCAGCACGCGGTGCGCGATGTGGCCGACAAGCTCAAGACCAGAGGGGCGAAGGTTCGGTATGCCATCCATCCCGTGGCGGGGCGGATGCCGGGGCATATGAACGTGCTTTTGGCGGAGGCCAACGTTCCCTACACGGAACTGATCGACATGGAAGAAATCAACCCCGAATTTTCCCAAGCGGATGTGGCTCTTGTCGTGGGAGCCAACGACGTGACGAACCCCGCCGCCCGGCATGTGAAATCCAGCCCGATTTACGGCATGCCCATTTTAGATGTGGATAAAGCCAAGAAGGTGGTTGTGTTAAAGCGCAGCATGGCCCCCGGTTTCGCGGGGATCGACAACGAGCTTTACGTCCTGGAACATACCTGGATGCTTTTTGGAGATGCCAAGGACAGCCTGACCCAACTCGCGGGTACTCTCCAAAACGGCACTTAAATACTATAGTCCAAAAAATTCAGTTGCCGACTATGCTTCGTTTGAAACGACTGTATAATTTTATGCAACTGAATTTGCGACTACGTCGCTGGACAACCCCATCGCCGTCAAGCGGCGCCGGCCCTGCGGGTGAAATCCCAACTGGGGATTTCAGGCTAGCCAAATTTCATGTGGTTTGAGGAGCGTCGAAAGTTTGTCCGGGTTTTTTATGTGACTCCCGTCACTTTTCTGCTTTCATCGGGACAAAAGGTGGAAGGGGTCACGGAGGATATTTCCCTGGGAGGGTTGAAATTCAGCGCCGAAAGCGAGCTTTCTGTGGGAGATAAGCTTTCGGGCAAGCTCAGATTTCCGGATGGGGGAGTTTATTTGATTGAAGGCACTATTTGCGGAATCCGCGAGGAGACCCCCCGCCTGTACCGCATGATTTTTTCC
>JACQJN010000022.1 GCA_016205085.1 Elusimicrobiota bacterium
CCTCTCGGCGGCTCTAAAACCGGTGGTTCTTCCCGGCGAGTTGATGACTCTATTCGTGATGAAAGAGGGAAAGGAAAGGGAGCAGGGAGTGGGGTATCTGGATGATGGGACGATGGTGGTGATTGAGGAAGGACGGCGGTTCATCGGCAAGAGAATCGAGGTATCGGTCACGTCCATTTTACAAACCTCAGCGGGCCGGATGATTTTTGGCAAGGCTAGAGGAGAGAAATGACCCCACCACCTCCGTGCGTAGCTGAATTGAGTCTGGGGTACGCTTTTTGCGTACCCACGGAGGTGGTGGGGTGAAAGCGGCGGCGGTCATTGTGGCGGCGGGACAGGGTAAAAGGATGGGGAAACCCAAGCAGTTTCTTCCCATCGCCGGAAGGCCTATGGTCCATTGGTCGGTGGAGGCGTTCCTGAAGCTTCCCCAGATTCAGGAAGTGGTGGTGGTCTTGTCGCCTGAACATCTAAAGGAACACCGAAAAGACTGGAAGGATAAACGGGTCCGGCTGGTGGAAGGAGGCCGGACAAGACTGGACTCCGTACGGCGCGGCGTGGCGGTTCTCTCCGCGGAGCCGGAGGTAGTGGCGGTGCATGATGGGGCCAGACCCTTGGTCACTTCCCGCGTGGTGGAAAAATGCATGAAGGCCGCCAAGGATTTCGGAGCCGCTGTTCCGGCCGTGCCGGTGAGCGATACTTTAAAAGAGGTTTCGAAAACTCTTTTGGTTCGGAATACCCCGAACCGCTCCCGTTTCTGGTCGGCTCAGACTCCCCAGTGTTATAGAGGTCAGGTGCTTTTCTCCGCTTTAAAAAAATTCAGCAAGATTGTGGATGCTTCGGATGAGTCTCAGATTGTGGAGAAATATGGGGTGAAAGTGCGTGTTGTCCCTTCCACGCATGAGAATATCAAAGTTACCACCCCGGAAGATTTGGTGATCGCCCAGGCCTTTTTGGAATATCGTGATCCTAAGTTATCGCAGCTCTCGAAAGTTGGTTTTGGTTATGATATTCACCGTTTAGTAGAAGGCAGACCGCTCCTTTTGGGAGGTATGGCGGTTCCTCATTCTAAGGGCCTACTGGGTCATTCGGATGGCGATGTGGTTTTGCATGCGGTGGGGGACGCTCTTCTGGGTGCATTGGGGGAGGGTGAGATAGGACAGTATTTTCCTTCTTCAGACGAGAGATTCCGAGGTATCTCCAGCCGAAAAATTATGGACAAGGTTCTGGGAATCGTTCAAGATAGAAAGACGCGGGTTCTGCATTTGGATATTTCCGTTTTGGCAGAGGAGCCTAAACTGAGCCCTCTTTATCCTGAAATTAAGAAGTCCGTGGCTCATATCCTGGGAATTTCGGCGGAACAGGTGAATGTAAAGGCCAAGACTCAGGAAGGTTTGGGAGAGATCGGCCACGGCAACGCCATCGCTTGCTATGCAATTGCAACTCTTCAATACTCTCACCCGGAAAAAAGAGGAATTTAAACCCCTTAAACCACCTCATGTAGGACTCTATACCTGTGGACCGACGGTATATAATTACGCTCACATAGGCAACTTCAGGACCTATATCTTCGAGGATATTTTCCGGCGTGCGTTGGAATATCTGGGGTATAAGGTCCAGCATGTAATGAATGTGACCGACGTGGGGCATTTGGTGTCGGATGCCGATTCCGGAGAGGATAAGATGGAGGTGGGCGCTGTGCGTGAGGGGAAAACGGCCTGGCAGATTGCCGAGTTTTATACCCAGGCTTTTTTTGAGGATGCCAAGAAACTGAATCTCCTGTCTCCGCATGTTATTCCGCGGGCTACCCAGCATGTGCCGGAGATGGTTGGCATGATCCAGGCTTTGGAAAAGAAGGGTTTCACCTACCGCACTTTGGATGGGATATACTTTGATACCTCTAAATTCAAGGGTTATGGCCGGATGACGGGGGATAAGAATATTCAGGGGCTTAAATCGGGAGCGCGTATTGAGGCCAGCCCTGAAAAGAAAAATCCCACCGATTTTGCCCTCTGGAAGTTTTCTCCCAAAGACAAGAAGCGCCAAATGGAGTGGGATTCCCCCTGGGGGATGGGATTTCCCGGTTGGCATATTGAGTGTTCCGCCATGTCCATGAAATATTTAGGAGAAACTTTCGACATCCATTGCGGCGGTATCGATCATATAGCCATTCATCATACCAATGAGATTGCCCAGGCGGAGGCGGCTACCGGAAAACCTTTTGTGAGAATTTGGATGCATGGGGAATTTTTGAATACGGGCGCTAAAATGGCGAAGTCTGCCGGCAATTTTATTACGGTTCGCTCTCTGGAAGAGAGGGGATTTAATCCCTTATCCTACCGGTTTTTTTGTTTAAATGCTCATTACCGGGCTCCCCTGGATTTTGGTTGGGAGACGCTGGCCTCGTCGCAAAAGAGCCTGGAGGGGTTGAGGGACCATGTGGCGGAGTGGGGTGTGAAGTCCGTTCCCGGAGGGAGGGAAATCAAAAAAGAAAATTCGGTAAAAGAAAAATTTTTAGATTGTCTCCGGGACGATCTTAACTTCCCTCAGGCGCTTGCGGTTTTATGGGAAGTGGTGAGAGGAAATCTATCCGATTCCTCCAAGCGGGAGATGCTTTTAGAGTTCGATCAAATCCTGGGCCTTTGTTTGGACCGGCCCATGGGAAGCGATCTGGTACCGGAGGTTCAGGAACTTCTACAAAAAAGGACAGAGGCTAGAAGGACTGGGAATTTTGCCGCGTCAGACAAAATCAGGAAGGAACTGGAGGGGAAGGGTATTCTTGTGGAGGATACTCCTGAAGGTCCCCGCATAAAAAGGAAACCTAAAATTTCATGAGCACACAGCTCATC
>JACQJN010000124.1 GCA_016205085.1 Elusimicrobiota bacterium
CCTTGACGGCAAAACTGGATGAAAAAACTCTGGAAGCGCTCAAAACTATTTCTGAGAGAACGCGCATTCCCCAATCTGAACTTATTCGGGAAGGAATTTCCTGGGTTTTACGCAGGCATTCCGAGGACATCCTCACGCCCGAGTTTAAGAATGAAATCGAAGCTCTACTGAAAGAAGATAGCGGGCTTCTGAAACGACTATCCAAAGATTGATCCATCTTTATCCTACTCAGGTTCTTTATCTTCACAAAAGAGTCTTAGAGATTTCGGGCGGCTCGCCTGGAGTGCGAGATCTGGGCTTATTGGAGTCGGCTGTGTACCGGCCTCAAGCTAGCTTCGGCGGATCGGACCTATATCCGGATCTATTTTCCAAAGCCGCAGCCCTGGGATATTCTCTTATTAAAAACCATCCTTTTGTGGATGGCAACAAGCGAACAGGCTTCGAAGCTATGCGTCTGATGCTGCGCCTCAACCGCTGGGATATCCGGGCGAGGGAGGAAGAGAAGTTTCGATTTGTCTTGGATATCGCCTGCAATAAAATGGATGAACATGCCATGGCTCAGTGGCTAGAAAAGCGTAAGCGGAAAATTTTGTAGTGTTATCTGCGGAGTTACAATGTCATTTAAGGGGTTGGTAGAGATGAGGTGTCCCGGAGGGTGCCAGCCTTTCGAGGCGGAGGTATGGAGCTTTGTCCGGGGAGATCGGGATCCTGATTTAAGAGAGAAGATCATGGCGGGGGAGATGAATCTTCTCATCTGTCCGGAATGCAACCAGACCTTTTATGGCGAGGAGCCTCTCATCTATTATGACCCTTCCATGGAGCTTTTTGCTTTTGTTTTTCCAGCCTCTTATGAAAAAGAGAAATCTCGATGGCAGGAGAAGATGGAGGCGGATTTCGCAAACTTCCAGGCATCCCTGCCGGAGGCTCAGTGGCTGCATGATGCCCCGCTTCTCTTTTTCGGCATAGAGGGTCTGCAACAAATGCTTGTGGAAGAGCAGGGGTTGTTGGATGAGGTCGAAGTGATTGAGCATATTTGTGTAGCTCTCGGACTTTCCCTGTATCGTAGCTGCATCAGTTATGCCCGGAAGCGTCATATACCTTCTCTCTTGCCTTTGGATGGGGCAGTCGAGTCTATGGGAAAAGCGGAAAGATTAAGAGATAGGATCCTGAAAGGCCTTAGGAAGGTTTTGGCTACGAACGGCCAGATGGAGACCTATCGGAATTATCTGGCTGAGCTTGAAAAGAATACTCAAGACAAATCCATCCCGCCTACCTGCAAAAAACAGTGAGCATGGTAAAAATTCCTTCTTCTTGGACTTCCATGGTTAAAATCATAGGAGCCTGGGCTTCCGGGAAGAACATTTCCATCTGGGTGGTGGGTGGGTGCGTGCGGGACTGGATTTTGAAAAGACCTACCAAAGATCTGGACCTTGTCGTGGAGAAAGGATTAGAGGAGGTATCTCGGTTTTGTTCTAAAAAATGGGGCGGAACTTTGGAATCCTTCGGTCAATTTGGGACGAAGCGTCTTTATCTTAGGAGCGGGCTCAGACTGGACTTGGCCCGGACCCGTGCCGAAATCTATTCCCGGCCTGCTGTATTGCCGGAGGTTTCCACAGCCTCTTTGGAGAAGGATCTTTGGAGGCGAGATTTTACGGTCAATGCCATGGCGGTCTGTCTGAATTCTTCAGCGTGGGGGGAACTTGTGGATCATTACGGGGGCTGTGCCGATTTAAAGAAGGGGCTTTTAAGGGTTTTGCACGCTCAAAGTTTCCGGGATGATCCTACGCGCATTTGGCGGGCGGCTCGATTTCTTGGCCGGTTTGGGTTCCGGTTGGAGTCCTCCACCCAGGAGAGTCTTGAAGAGGCGGTGAGGCTGGGCTATCCCCGGCTGCTTTCTCGGGAAAGGGTGAGGGGAGAATTGATGCGCATCCTGGAGGAAAAAGACCCCACCCGTGCTTTGGGGACGCTCAAAAAATGGGGTCTGACTCCATTTTTTCATCCCAAATTTCGATGGGATGGGGGAGACTTTAAAGACCCGGAACCCTATGTCCGGCTGGGGGTGATTTGTCTTAAAATGGGAGAATCCGGAAAGGAATTTTTAAGGAGTTTGAATCTGGAGAGGCCTGTGTCTCAGGCCATTTCAGCCGCTTTTGAGGTGGCGGAGAGGCTTGCCTCTCCGCGCATGCAGCTTCCGGAATTGTCCCGGAAAATTTTAGTTTGTCTCATTCCCCATATATCCCCTTCAGCCCTTGCGCCCCTGCGCGTGAATGGCAGGGATTTGTCCCAAATGGGGATTCCTTCAGGGAGGGAGTATTCACAACTCCTCACAAAAGCTGCACAAGCCCAGTGGAGAGGAGAATTCTCTAATCGGTCCGAAGCCCTCCGCTGGCTGCGTCGGTTGCATTCCCGCCGATAAACTCATACAATAGCATCGCCAAAACGAATGGAGTGGATCCTCCAGCTGCCGATCCTTTTCTTCTCTGTTGTTGTCCATGAGTTTTTCCATGGCTGGATGGCCTATCGTTACGGAGACGACACCGCCTACCTTTCGGGGCGTTTGACATTTAATCCTATCCCCCATATTGATCCCCTCGGGACCGTTCTTCTGCCTCTTTTTTGCCGGCTCACCAATACCCCCATGTTCGGCTGGGCCAAGCCGGTTCCGGTCAACCCGCTTCGGCTGCATCATCCGCGTCAGGATATGGTGAAAGTAGCTTTGATGGGGCCTGCCGCCAACTTGATTCTGGTTTTATTGGCGGCGGTCTCGCATCGGTTCAGCATCGGTTTGGAATTTTTAAGCCCGGATTTGAAGATGACTTTGACTCAGGTGATGAGGTTTACCGTGATTTTAAATCTCTATCTGGCTTTTTTCAACCTGATTCCTGTGCATCCTTTGGACGGCAGTCAGGTCTTGAGCGGACTTCTTCCCCGCCGCTGGCTTTGGTATTACCAGAGCCATGCCCCGTATGGATTTTTTATTATCCTGTTTCTCATGGCCACGGGGGTGCTGGGTTATTTGGTGGTGCCGCCTGTGGCGGTGAGTTATGGTCTTTTGTTGAAGTTGGGACTGATGTGACTATTAAAATCGGGTCCTGCCTGAGTTTGCCAGCGCGGGTCGCCTCGAATCTTATTTCCAATAAGATTCGGACTCCGGCCCTCAGTCGCTACCCAACTTCTGCTACGCAGAAGATAGGGTTCCCCGCGACTTCCCTGCCTGCCGGCAGGCAGGCGGACTGGCCCGCTACAGCCGGCAAGTCTCAGTCACCCGATTTTAAACTTTGGAGTGCAAAAGTTACATGAGGAAGAGGGCGTTTTCGGGGATTCAGCCCTCCGGAGGAATCCATTTGGGAAACTACCTGGGGGCTTTGAAGAATTGGGTGGCGCTTCAGGCGGGGTATGAGTGTCTCTACTGCATTGTGGATCTGCATGCCATCACCGTCAAGCAGGAGAGGGAAGTCTTGCGCCAAAATATTTTGGCTACCGCCATGTTGTGTCTGGCATGCGGGATCGATCCTGAGAAATCCATTTTGTTTGTCCAGTCCGATGTGCATGAACACTCGGAGTTGGCTTGGATCCTGAATTGCCATGCCACCATGGGAGAGTTGAGGCGCATGACCCAGTATAAAGACAAAGCCAAGAGGCTGGAGGGGGCCGCCGCGGAGGGGGGGGCCAGCGTGGGACTTTTCAGTTACCCTGTGCTGATGGCATCGGATATCCTTTTATATGGAGCCCATGCGGTTCCGGTCGGGGAAGATCAAAAGCAGCACTTGGAGCTTTGCCGAGATCTGGCTCGGCGCTTCAATGGTATGTATGGAGAGATTTTTGTCATTCCCGAACCGGTTATTCCGGAAAATGGGGCGCGGATCATGGGCCTGGATGATCCTGTCCAGAAAATGTCCAAAAGCGCGTCCAGCGAATACAACTACGTCAATTTGATGGATGAGCCGTCGCTTATTTTAAAGAAGTTTAAGGCGGCTGCCACGGACTCGGGCAAAGAAATTCGATATAATGAGAAAGAGAAACCCGGTGTTTCCAATCTGATGAATATTTTATCGGTGACCACCGGTGAGAGCTTTCGAGTCATGGAAAAACGCTATGATGGGAAAGGCTATGCCCAGTTTAAAACGGACGTGGCGGAAGCGGTGATTGAAAAACTTAAACCCATTCAGCGGGAATATAGGGTCTGGGAGTCCCATCCGGAAGAGGTGGTGAGAATGCTTCAGGAGGGGGCCGAAAAGGCACGGGAGATCAGCCGGGAGACCTTGAGAAGGGTCAAAGAAAAAGTTGGTTTGGGAGGAGCACCATGAACGCCTACCAGGTTCATCTGGAGATTTTTGAAGGACCTTTGGATCTGCTTTTATTTTTAATTAAGAAAAACGATTTGGACATTACCGACATTCCTATCGCTCAGATTACCCAGGAATACCTTGAGCTTCTGGACCTGATGAAAGAACTCAATCTGGAAGTGGCGGGAGAGTTCCTGGTCATGGCCTCCACTTTGATGCAGATCAAGTCCCATATGCTTTTGCCTTCCCCAGAAGCGGAGGAGGAAGAGGGGCCCGATCCCAGGGCTGAACTGGTTTCCAAGCTTTTAGAGTATCAAAAATATAAACAGGCGGCCCAATTTTTGGACTCCAGATCCGCGAGCGGCTATAAAGATATCTTCTACCGGGGCTCTCCCCGGTTTAATGAGGAAGATAAGACATTGGATCTGGATCTTTTCGGTCTCCTGGGAGCTCTCCGCAAGGTTTTGTCTCGTCTGCCGGACACAAAAGAGTTGGAGGCGGAGGCTTTTCCCGTGGAGGATAGAATCCGTAAGATATTGTATCTTCTGGAGAGCCGTCCTTCTATTGCTTTGGAGGAGCTCTTCCGGGATGAGACCCGTCGGGGAGGAGTCATCAGCTGTTTCCTGGCCCTATTGGAGTTGGTAAAGCTGCAGAAGATTTTTGCCCGTCAGTCCGGTCTCTTTGGGGAAGTGAGGATCTTCAAAAAGACGGAGTTACCGGAGGAGATAAAAAATGGAACGGAATCAAATTAAGTCTGTTCTGGAGACGATGTTTTTTATCACGGATCGGCCCATCCCGTTGCAGAAGCTGGTGCAATTAATGGAATTGCAAGAGGCGGAGCTTCGGGAGTCCATCCAGGAGCTTCGTTCCGAGATGGAATCTCGCGGCAGCGCTCTGCAGATTCTGGAGATTGGAGGAGGATTTCAATTCGGAACACGTTCAGAATATGCCTCCTGGATCCGCAAGCTTTACGGGGAGAGGCTGACGGTGAAACTTTCTCAGCCGACGTTGGAGACGCTTTCCATCATCGCCTATAAGCAACCCATCACTCGAGCGGAGATCGAGGAGATAAGAGGTGTGGAAGTCATCGCCTCTTTGGAAACTCTCCTGGAGAGAAGGCTCATACGAGTAACGGGACGGAAAGAGACGGTGGGGCGTCCTCTCTTGTATGGAACGACGATGGAGTTTTTGAGGCACTTTGGGTTCAACAGCGTTGAGGAGTTGCCCAATATAGATAGTTTCATTTCTGAAAACACAGCCGGCGTTGCCGCCGCGTCACTGACGCCTCAAGGTCCCCGGAGTTCTGCGGAGGGGGCCGCCGCTGAAGCTGCTCCCACGGAGCAAACGGCGATGGAGGACAACTAAAAAATGCCTGAGCTAAGAAAAGATCCCCTCATGGGCCGGTGGGTGATCATCGCCACGGAGAGGGCCACCCGCCCTAGCGATTTCAAGCACCCGATCGAGAATGCCAATGGGGACACGCATAACTGTCCTTTCTGTTCCGGCAACGAGGCCAAGACCCCTCCTGAAATTTTGGCATATCGCGAACCGGGGCTAGAAAAGGACAAGCCCGGCTGGTGGGTGCGGGTGGTTCCGAATAAGTACCCTGCCCTGCAAATTGAGGGAGCGATCGATAGACAAGGGGATGGGATGTATGACCGAATGAGCGGGCTGGGAGCCCATGAGGTGATCATCGAGACCCCCGACCACGGAGAACTCATTTCCCACATGGAACAGAAGCGGGTGGAGGATATTCTCTGGGCTTACCGGGATAGGGTACTGGACCTTAAAAAGGATCCCCGGATGCAGTTTATTATTATTTTTAAAAACCATGGAGCCGCCGCAGGAGCATCTTTGTTTCATCCACACTCGCAATTGATCGCCACCCCCATGGTTCCTATTCGCGTCAAGCATGAGATGGCGGGGGCCAAAACCTACTATGATTACAAAGAAAGATGTGTCTTTTGCGATATATTGAGGGAAGAAGCCTCAACCAAACAAAGAATCGTGGCGGAAAACGACGATTTTATGGCTTTTGAACCCTACGCTAGCCGGTTTCCATTCGAGACATGGATCATCCCCAAGATTCATGCCGCCCATTTCGAGGATATATCCAAGCACCAAGTGGCGGACTTGGCTCAGATTCTTAAAAAGAGCTTGGCCCAGATCCATCGGGTTTTGCAAAATCCGCCTTATAATTACATTATCCATACGTCCCCTTTAAGAGAGGTGGAGCTACCTCATTATCACTGGCATATCGAGATCATGCCCAAACTGACCCATGTGGCGGGTTTTGAGTGGGGGACGGGTTTTTACATCAATCCTACTCCTCCCGAACTTGCCGCTAAGTATCTTATAGAAGGATAAAGGCATTCATTGATGCGCATCTTAATGGCTGCTTCTGAGGCGGTTCCTTTCTGCAAAACCGGCGGCCTCGCCGATGTGGTGGGAGCGCTGTCCCAAGTGTTGGCTAGGAGTGGGCATGAGGTTTCCCTCTTTTTACCCAAGTATCGGTCAGTGTCCGGAGGGGCGCATTCTCTCAAATCCCTGGGAACCTATTATTGGATTCCCATGGGAGAAAGGCTGGAGAAGGCGGGTTTGGCGCATGCCAAGTGGGGAAATGTTCAGGTGTATTTTGTGGAATCCCCCAAGTACTTTGACCGTGAGGAGCTGTATCGGACCGCGGCGGGGGATTATCCCGACAATGCGGAGCGCTTTGTCTTTTTTTCACGAGCCGTATTGGAGGGGGCTAAGCTCATCGGGTTTAAACCGGATGTGATCCATGCCCATGATTGGCAGACGGCGCTCATCCCGGCTTACCTGAAGACCCTGTACCATATCGACGCCTTTTTCGTGAAGACAGCGACCCTTTTGACGGTCCACAATATCGCCTATCAAGGGCTTTTCCCGAAGCATATTCTTTTCCTGGCTGGATTCGGCTGGGCTGACTTCACCCCGGACAAGTTAGAGTTTTTTGGGAGCATAAATTTTTTGAAGGCGGGTTTGGTATTCGCGGATTTGCTGAGTACCGTGAGTCCCACCTATTCTCAAGAGATTCAGTCTTCCTCTGATTTCGGCAGGGGCCTGGAGGGAGTTTTGAGGGCGCGCTCCAAGGATTTGGCGGGTGTTTTAAACGGCATAGATACGGAGGTTTGGAATCCGGAATCCGACATACTTCTTCCTTTCCGTTATGAAAAGGAGTCTGTGCAGGAGGGAAAGAAGAAATGCAAAAGGCATCTCCAGCAGATGGCTGATGTGGAGGTTCGGGAGGACATCCCCTTGGTGGGTATTGTTTCTCGGCTGGATCCACAAAAGGGGCTGGATCTGGTGCTGCAGGTTTTCGAAGAGCTTCAGGGTGGCCCGGTGGAATTGGTGGTTTTAGGAACGGGAGATCCAGCTCTTTGCCAGGGATTTACCCGCCTATCCCAAAAGGTGCCGGCACGGATTTATTTTCGTGGAACTTTTGATGAGGGTTTTGCCCATCTTATCTATGCGGCCAGCGATCTTTTTCTGATGCCTTCCCGATTTGAACCATGCGGGTTGGGTCAAATGATCGCGATGCGATATGGGTCCATTCCCGTGGTGACCCAAACCGGGGGGTTGAAGGATACCGTAGTGGATTTTTCCCATGGACCTGGGAAAGCGAATGGCTTCGTCAGTTCCGTGGCTGACGTCGAGGGTTTAAAATCCACTCTCCGCGCCGCCTTGTCGGTCTACCAGCAAACAGCGATCTGGAGACAGATTGTTTCTAACGCCGTGGAAACGGACTTTTCCTGGGATCGATCGGCTTCCGCCTACGTAAATCTCTACCAAAAAGCTGTTCAAAAGTTGATGCGAGGATAAACATCACATGAAGCAGAGAGGAGTTCTCTATTTAACCCTCTTTGGAGTTGGGATGACCCTCTTTTCCTGCTGGCAGCTATATAGAGAATGGCGCGACTTTTCTCCGGACGTGGTTCTGGCGGTGCGTTGGAAACAGGTGCAAACCCTGTGCTACCGATGGGGATACCCGGTGGAGGATTTCTTGAAGCGGGCTCAGGTTTGGGGGCTCCGTGTTGTCTTGGGTGAGGATATCACACTTCAAGACTTTGTGGAGCAGGGAATTGTCCTTTATTTTTCCAGGGCTGAATCCCAGAAATGGAAAGCTTTGGGAATGATTGATCCTCAAGCACCTCTGCGTCCTCGTCAACTATGGCTTAAAACACCGTGGTTGGTTTCTCGTGTATTGGAGGCTTCGCAAGCCCATGGTATATTTCTTTCCACCACCTCTGCCTATGGATATACGCTGGTTGAGATTCCTCCTGCTTTGGATTTAAGGGTATTGCGAATGGGTTTTGATGAAGCGACTCTGTCTTTGATCCATTCCATGGGGCTTCGGGCTCTGGATTCCGTGGAGGATGCTAGCATGGATGGGAATTTATTCATGCAGGATATCTTCGTCTCTTCTCCCCGCCCGATCCAGGAGATACTGTTCCAAAAGCCGGGGCGATGGCTGAATATTCAATTGGATATAGACCATAATATAGAGGAAAATTTACAAGGCATCAGTGGGATTTCACGTCAGTTGAGAGCTTTAGGCTTTACCAGCACCCTCCACAGAGTTCCGGGTACCCCACGACTCCGCGTGGGACTGCCCTTCGGGACTGCCAGCCGGGTGCCCGGAGGGCACCAGCGTGCTGGCACGCTGAAGGATGCGGCCTCTTTGGAATTATGGCTTAGGCATTTTCTGGCGCTGGGTATCAGCTGTTTGGTCCCTTTGCTAGGTTTAAAGTTCGGGTTTAAATCCCTGAAATGGGCCTTGCGGAATAACAGATGGCCTTTGGCTTCTCCCGTTTGGGAGGTAGGGATGGCTTATGGAGTTTGGGTTCTGATTGCGATTTTTCTGGGCTTTTGGGTGCATGGACTGCAAGTCCCCGGGTACACCCTTTTTACTTTTGTTCCGGTGTTGCTTGGCTTCTTAGCTCTTTTTCCCATTCAAGCGCGGAGTTTGAAATTGGGACTGCAGAGGGTGTTGTCGGTCCGGGATTTGTTTGTAATGGGAGGTTGTTTGGCGCTGTGGTTGGGTTTCCGTCGGTATCCTTTTTTGTGGGATTTGTTCGAGCGCTGGAAGGAGGAAGTGCTATTTTTGCCGGCGTTGTTTATGGGCCTTTGGTTTTATTACCGTCGTCTTCAAGATCCTGATCTATGGCCGAACCCACGATGGTTGCTTTTACTGGGATTGATTGGTGTGGCTTCTTTATTGTCCACATGTACATATCCGTGGGTGCCTTTTTGGGTGTCACTATGGTCTTTGGGACAACAAATCTTATGGGGCGCGGGGTTGGGACTTTTGGGAGCCATGTCCATAGAGTTTGGTCGAAGTGTGTTGGGTCAAAGTGTTGCCAGATGAAGAATGTTTTGATAGAATCGCTCAACCCTTCATGACCAAGCCATGAAATCATTCCTAG
>JACQJN010000119.1 GCA_016205085.1 Elusimicrobiota bacterium
GGTCAGGCTTATTCCGTCTATCGCCACGGAGCCTTTTATGGCTATGAGGTGCCTTAAGGATTGCGGCAGGCTGAATCTCATTTTAAAGAAACCGTTTGGAATTTTTTTTCGAAATAGAATACGGATGGGTTCATCTACATGTCCCGTGACACAATGTCCGCCTACTAAATCCTTGACGGTTAATGGTTTTTCCAAATTGACTAAATCTGCGACATGAAGTTTGCCGAGGTTCGTTCTTTTTAGAGTTTCCGGGCTGACGTCGAACGTCAGCGTGCCGTTTTGGCGAGAAGCTACGGTAAGGCAGGCGCCGTTGACCGCCACGCTGTCGCCAATATTAAATTGAGTTGCGAGTTGAGAGTTGCCTGCCTGTCCGGTAGGCAGGCGAGTTGAGAGTTTAGGGAAATGGATACAGAGTTTATTTTGGGAGAATTTTTTTACGGTCCCTTTGTGCTGAATAATTCCGGTAAACATTAGTTTAGATGGCCGCAGACTAATATATCAGGGCCTATGGTTTTTACTTCCATATTTTTTAGGTGCAAGGCTTTGTCAAGTTGTTGAGCCCCAGAACCTTCGAAGAAAGTTTTCGTTTTTTCTCCGCCGATCAGTTTGGGGGCAAGAAAAATTCTGGCTTCATCCGCCAGATCCTCTTGAAGAAAGGAGGTGTGCACGGAGGCCCCCCCTTCCACCAGGAGCGTTCCGATGCCCATGCGGGCCAGCTCCTTTAATACTTGCCGCAGATCCAGCTCTCCGTTTTTGCGGGGAACATGCAAAACGTGGACCTCTTCTTTTCTGAAGCGGGGAGGGGCTAATTTGAGGGCGGTGGCGATGACGGTGGTTCCTGTATTTTTTAGTACCTTGGCGTGAGAAGAGATTTTGAAGTGCGTATCCAGGATCACCCGGATAGGGTCGCGTCCTTGTCCGTGGCTTGTGAGGGAGGGATCATCCTTGATAATGGTGTTGATTCCTACCAGGATGGCATCCACTTCGCTTCTCCATTTATGTCCTGCCGCACGGGCTTTTGCGGAAGTGATCCATTTGGACTTTCCGGAGGCAGTGGAGATTTTCCCATCCAAGCTGGAAGCGGCTTTGAGGATGACGTACGGCCTTTTCTGAAGAATGTTTGTCAGATAGGGCCGGTTGAGTTGGCGTGCTTCTAGTTCCAGAATGCCCGTGCGGACCTGGATTCCGGAGGAAAGCAGGGTCGGAATACCGCCTTTGGCGATAGGATTAGGGTCCCTCATCGCGATGACCGCGCGGCGGATTCCAGATCGGATAAGGGATTGGGTGCAGGGGGGAGTTTTGCCCCAGTGGTTGCAGGGCTCCAAATTCACATAGGCTGTGGATCCGCGGGCCGCCGTCCCAGCATTTTTCAAGGCCGCAACTTCGGCATGGGGCCCGCCGAAGAAGGAGTGATAGCCCTCCCCAATTTTCTTGCCTTTTTTTACCAGCACGCAACCGACCATAGGATTGGGGCTGACGCGTCCTAAGCCTCTTCTGGCTAGTTTGAGGGCTTGCAGCATCCAGTATGCGTCCATAAAAAAACCCCGAATTTCTTCGGGGTTAAAACACAACTCAATCCTTTCCCACAAAGGAAAAGATTGGCGAATCTATCGTACTCTTCTCCCATCCGGACTTTAACCGTCGGCCCCTGAATTTCACAGTACCCTTCCGCAAAGAACATACGAAAGGTACAGTCCCATCCTTAAAACCTCTTAAGGAAAATGGGACAGAGTCCACCGCTGCCGTCCGCCTTAGGCGGAAATCTTATTCTTTGGTAAGAACAAGCAGCATCGGGTCGTAGGCTATCACTACCGGTGGGGACTTTCACCCCGCCCCGAAGAGCATCTGCATTTTACCATTTTTGAGTGGCTGTTGTAACTTGACTTTTCAGGGCTTCTGGAGTTAATCCTATAGAAAGTAAGATGGGGATACGGCGTTCAGGATCCTGAAGTGCTGTTTGGAGTAAATCCTGTTGGTTGGGAAAATGTTTCCCAAAAACACGTCTGAACTGGGTGGCATCCATCTCCTCTATTTTTTCTTGAGTTTCGTCCTCAACCTCTAGTACCTCTTCTGCCATCTCCATGGTTTCATCGGCGTCAACATCCTGGTAATGGGTGGTAGGAACAAGCACCTTGCCCACTTGGGTGAAGGTAGTGTAAGACTTTTTGTCCTCATCCTCCGCCAGAATTTTTAAGGTTGCATTGAGTAGCTTCAGCGCATTGGGATGAGTCACTTGAGAGAATATGGTCTGGATGCTTTCAAAAACCTTGCCTGTCGGTTGTTCTTCTTGGTCTACAATTTCTTCGTAATAGTCCATGAAGATATCTGAAATAGTGGTGGAATCCTCATCTTCGTCACGGATATATTCTATAAGCTCCTTTTCCACTTCTTGACCAAGCCGTTTTAAGCTTTCCGGTGCTCCTATCTGAAGCAGGGAATAGAGGATGTCTTCCAGTAGATCACCTTTTTTTAGAGCCAGTTCCATGAGGGGTTCTGTGGCTTTAGGGTCGCCTATCTCTCCAAGGGCTTTGACCGCTGCCTCTAAAGTTTCCTCTTGGCTATTTCGCAGGATCCGGATTAAGATATCCACTGCGGAGGAACTTTTCATTTGTCCGAAGGCTTCTATAGTTTGGACTCTGACGCGGGGGTCTTTATCATATTCCGCTATCTGAAGGAGTTCTGTGAGAATCATGGCCCCCTGGTTTCTATTGATCATGGTTTTAATGGCGAGCTGCCTATTTCTCCAGGAATCACTGTGCAACTCTCTTCGGAGTTCCATGGATTCCATCCGTGAAAATTTTAAGATCTTGAGCCCTCGGATGATAAGGTACACAAGAGTGAAGGCTATCGGAACGAGTAGGATCAGGAGCCAGAGTGGAAAAAATTTATCTTGGGACAGTTCAGGAATAACCTGTACGTACGAGTTGGATAGGGGGATGACTGTCCCGGCCAAGAGTCCTGCAAATAATGAGGGAAGTTTAGAATTTTTAGATATTTCTCCTGATTTAGTTAAAATGTAAGTCCTAGGATCTCTAGGTCCGAGAGGCCTCTTAGATTGTGGTTTCACAACTTGGGGGTGTACCCTTTCTATTTCTTTAATTTCAGTTTTAAGCTTGAGGATGGTTGTCTCATGGTTTTTCCATGCGGATTCTGATGGATCGCCTGGTTTTATCACATCTGGACCTTTTGTTCCCATATTGAAGGCTGAGCTCATGTCATTTTTGAATGTAGAGAGTTCCTTTTTAAGATTTTTATATTGTCCCACGATTTTTATTTTGTCAAAGGGGTCAAGATCTAGATATGGAGGATCGTTGGGTGGTGCCATCCCCACCTCTTTCACCGTAGCGTCCATTTTGTTAACGGCGTATGCGTATTTTAGTCTATTCTTCTTGCGGTCCACCTCATCGTATTTCTTGGCGAAATTCTCATTCATCGGTCCGTTGGGATGGTTGTAAATCAGGGTTAAATTGCGTAGGAATAGCCCTATGTCCTCTACCTCCGAAAGTCTATTTTTTAGGGCTTCTCGGTTTTCGAGCGGCTCTTCTGCTGTGCGGACATGCAGGTTCATTAAGGTTTGAAGATCTTTGTTTATGCGATATATAGAAGAAGAGCTCAGGACAGACTCATGGGCGGAGGCTAGTAGCTGCAGTATCTTCTCCCGATCTTCATGTGGAATGGTCTCTATATTTTTCATTTTCTTTAGGAGCCAATCTCTTTTATCTGGTTCGATTTTCTGGAGGAGGGGAGTGAAAAGGGCTAGTTCCCATTCTTGGGTGAATTTTTTGGTCATCCAAGGGGACTCTATCAGAAGTTGCTTAAGAGAGCCTACTGATCTATTTTTCAATATTTCTTTCTCAGTCCATGACTTCGTGCCGAAATTAACGTAATGCACGAAATTTTGGAAGGCTTTCTCCCAGCCTTGGTTTTTAAATGAAGTTGGATTAATAGTGGGAAAACTAGCCAGGGATACTGTGGGTTTCGAGGTCGTGCTAACAAGATTGTTAACGCCCGTGGCGGCGAAGGCTCTGGAGAAATCGGGGCCTAAAGTGCAGATCAGAAGAGCTATCGACAGGCTTGCTGCGAGGCTCTTTTTGCTTATCAGAAGCAGTCCCTTGAGTTCCATTGAACTCTTTCAAATTCAATCTAGATTCACTTTATCTAAAGCTTATTATTAGCATATAATA
>JACQJN010000120.1 GCA_016205085.1 Elusimicrobiota bacterium
GCATTTACAAGTAGCATTTTTTTGTCTATACTATTGCTATGTTACCTATCCTGCCATCCAAGACTACTTCAGAATTGGATCAACTGATAGTAGAGGTAATTGCCGCTTCATCCGCACTTGGCAAAGGAATACATCCTCTCATTTTAGAAGAAATCGCCCGATTCATGGTGAAAGTCAACAGCTACTATACGAATGCCATGGAAGGCAATCCATCCAAACTTAAGGATATTGAAGCAGCGCTAAACAAGAACCTGGCAAAGGACAAGACTGCCCGAAATTTCCAACTAGAGCATGTCGCTCATATTCAAGTTCAGGAAGCCATGATTAAGCGGTTGCGGGAAGAACCTGGGTTATCGATCTGTTCTGAAAGCTTTCTCTGCTGGCTCCACGAGCAGTTCTTCATCAGATTGCCTGAGGAAATGCATTTTGCAAAGACGCTCAGCGGCAAATCCGTGCCGGTTGAGCCCGGCAAATTGCGAGATCGTGGAATTACCGTCGGCCTCCACAAAGGTCCTGAAACCAAAAGCGAAATCAGAAACTATCTAGCTAAGTTCGAGAATCTCTTAAGCCCGGAGAAATTGTCTGGACCTCAAAAGCTTCTCGGAATGGCTTCTTCGCACCACCGATTTCTCTGGATTCACCCATTTTCTGAGGGAAATGGAAGAATCGCGCGGTTGCTTACTACGGCTTACGGATTTCGGATAGGGATCGGCAATAATATGCTGTGGACTGTTACGCGAACCTTTGCCAGGGAACGCGCCAAATATGACGCCCATCTTGCCCTAGCCGACCAGCCCCGGCGGAACGACTTGGACGGCAGAGGCCCTTTATCGGAAGAGAACCTGGTCAAGTTCTGTTTGTTCTTCCTGGAATGTTGTGCGGACCAGATTCGTTACATGGGCAAGATGCTGGAGCTCGAGGAACTGGAACACCGATACAAACGGTATATGGATGGTCTCAGAGAGGAAAAGGGACTGTCAAAAGCTGCCGCCAAGGTAATGGAAAGACTTCTAGCAGAGGGAGAAGTTCCACGCTCGGAAGTACTTGATATCTGCCACGTTAAGCAACGCCGAGCTACCTATATCATTAAAGAGCTTTTCGATGCAAAGATGGTCTATAGCAAGACTGCCTATGGACCTTTGAGGTTGCATATTTTAGTAGATATGGCGGCAGTGTTGTTTCCTGAACTCGCGCAGTAGACAACAACGAGTTATCTTAAGCCGATGCTTTTCAGGAAAGCCTTTTCGTTAGGTTCCCTTCCTAGAAATTTCTTGAGTTGATCTCCCTCATCTAAACTGCGGCCCGGTTCTAAGATCAACTCCCGATACCGCCTTCCTAAATCTGGGTTCATGATCCCTTTTTCCTCGAATTTGGAAAACATATCCGCCGAATAAACCTCCGACCACATGTACCCATAGTACCCCACATCATACCCTCCCATCAGATGTCCGAAGCTGGCTTGTGGATGGGTGCCGGGACTCATGGGAATTAAGCTGATCTCCTCCATCAGTTTGGCATATACCTGGGTGGTGTCCGCTTTGGCGGATTTATGGTATTCCATATCCAGCATGGCGAAGAAGAGTTGGCGCAGATATTTTACTCCAGAATCCATATTTTTTGCGTCGATCATTCTCTTTAAAAGGTCGTCTGGCAGTTTTTTTGTCTGATCCTGATAGTGCCCAGAAAGGCTTTTCAGAACCTCGGCATCCCACACCCAGTTTTCCAACATCTGGGAAGGGGCTTCCACAAAATCGCGCGCTACGCTTGTGCCGGAAAACCGGCCATATTTTGCTTTGGTCAAAACCTGGTGCATAATATGCCCGAACTCATGGAATAAGGTTTCCACCTCGTCATGCTTGAGCAGGGAAGGACGATCCGGAGTGGGTTTGTTGAAATTGGCCACGATGGCCGACACGGGTTTCTGGTAGGTTCCATCCGGCAGGATGTGGGCTTTGACCAAATCAAAGGCCGCGGCATGCTTGTATTTCCCTTCTCGGGGAAACAGGTCCATATAAAAGCGCCCTATCGAGACGCCTGTTTTGGCATCTTGAACTTCATAAAGTTGCACGTCTGGATGCCAGGTGTCCCCTTCCGTCATTTGTTGGAATTTGACGTTCAGAAGGCGTTGGTAGACGTCCAACATGCCGCCGATGACGGTTTCCAAAGGAAAATATTCTTTGATCTTCTCTTGATCGATTTCATACTTTAATTTTTTAAGTTGGTTGTTATAGTACCGCCAATCCCAGGCATACAACTTTTTAGCTTTTTCCCAGCCCACCTCTTTGCGCTTAAGATTCAATCTTTCGCTCAGTTCTTCTTTGCCCTTAACTTTCAGTTTTCTTTGAATACGGTTTAAGAAGTCCATCACCCGTTCGGGAGTCTTGGCCATGCGCTCCTCTAACACGTAGTGGGCATGGGTGGGATAACCCAAAAGATTTGCGATATCATGCCGCAAGGAGACGGCTTCTTCAAGTAGGCGGACGTTGGTTGTGGATCCCCTGTTGTTGAACTTAAATTCCAGTTGCCGCCTGGCCTCTTCGTCCTTGGCGTTTTCTATGAATGGGAAATAGTCGGGATAATCCAGGGTGACGATATAGTGTCCATCCGAAGTGGTGCTCAAGCGGCTTACGAAGTCCTCTGGTATTCCGGCCAACTGATCTTTTGTGACTTCCAGAAAATCTTTGGATTCGCTGATATTTTTTTGAAAAGTGAGTTCTAAATCGACCAGTCGTTTTTTCATTTCCTTCACTTTCTCACGTTTCTCGCCTGGAAGTTCCAGCCCGTTCCGCTTAAAATCCAGCAGAACTTTTTCCAAGAGTTTGGCATCTTCTCCTTGTAAGGCCGGTTTTTTGGCCGCAGGGGCCTTGACGGCGTTGTAGATGTCTTCCCGCGCGTATACCTCGACGCCATACTGTTGGGCTTTTGTCTCACATTCATGGGA
>JACQJN010000023.1 GCA_016205085.1 Elusimicrobiota bacterium
CCATTCCATACGGCCCGTATCGGCGAAACTAAAATTCTCAAAAGTTATTCCTGATTCCACTCTGGTTGTTTCGGAAAAAACATTGCCGCACAATAAAAAAATGAAGCTAACGCACCACTTCAAGCCCTTTTCTCTCAATATAGCCCCAAGCATTCTGCCTCCTTAGGAAGTCTACAAGTCCTTTGAGTCTAAAGAAACTGGTCATCTGCCGATACCCTAGATTTTCCAGAACCGAGCTGACAAGCAACTTCAAGAGATTCCGCACCCGAGGGTAGCGATGGAGAACAAATTCCTCCAATAATACAGAAAGCAAAGAAAGAAATATACCCATCCACACCGCCAAAATGAAGAATGTGGCCACACTTTCCCAATAGACTGCTCCCGCAAAAATAGCAAACCCAAAAAGGGCATATCCCGTCAACTCCACCAAAGGACTTAAAAGCTCCACCAGAACAAAATAGGGCATCGCCAGAAGCCCTAAAAGCCCATAGCGTGGATTACCGAAGAGAGAAATATGCCTATATAAGGCCTGAGCCAGTCCTCTCTGCCACCTGTTTCTCTGTCTCCCCAACATGCCCAATTTCTCCGGAACCTCCGTCCAGCATACAGGATCGGGAATAAAATGGATAGAATATTTTTTCTTTTGCCTTCTTAAATGGCGATGAAGCTTCACCACCAACTCCATATCCTCCCCCACCGTATCCGTGGAATAACCCCCCACATCCATGACAGGCTGCTTCTTGAATACCCCGAACGCCCCTGAAATAACCAAGAGGGCGTTCCAAGCGCTCCAGGCCACTCGGCCGGAGAGAAAAGCCCTGAGGTATTCCACCACCTGAAAGTTGGGCAGCCATTTTTTAGCTAACCCCACCTCCTCCACGATACCATCCACAATCCGACACCCGTTTGCCACCCTCACAATCCCCCCCACCGCAACCACCTCCTGGAAACGGTCCATATAGGGACGGATCACCCTGACTAAAGCATCCCTCTCCAAGATCGAATCGGCATCGATGGCGCAGAACAAGGGAAACTGCGAAAAATTGATCCCGGCATTCAAAGCGTCCGCCTTTCCCCCATTTTCCTTGTCCAGAACCCAGAGGTTGGGATAGGTCTTGGACCTGTAGATGGCCTTCATGGAGGCGGTGGGAATCACCCGATGGTAGACATGGGCCGTTTTGCGCAGAGAAAAGGCTTCCTCCAAAACAGCGATCGTATTATCCTTAGAACCGTCGTTGATGACGATGACTTCATACTGAGGATAATTAAGCTTCAGCAGAGAATGGACGCTGGAAACGATCCCTTTTCCTTCATTATAAGCAGGAGCCAAAACAGAAATCGGAGGCGTGACCCGCGCCTTGAGGATCTCGGAGGCTCCCCTAAAACGGAATATCCATCTGTAGTGAACGATCACGGCGCAGGAAAAGAAAAAAAGCAGCAAATAAAGTCCATTGACTGCAAAAAAATAGAGAAGAATGCTTATCTGAATAAATGCCATCATGCACCGGCTTCCAGCTCATCCAGCCATTGAGTGGCCATGTCCCTGGCAAAGCGGTCCTGAGAACCCAGAGCCTTTCGGAGCGCCTTCTTACCCTCGGATCTCATCTGGAACAACGCCTCTCCGGAGTTGTACCTCACCCACCAAATCTTGTCCTCCAAACATTGTATGAGAGAGTCCACGGCGGGCGTAAAGCGGTTGCGGGCAAACTGCTTGGCCGTCTGGGCTCTCATCTGCCAGGCCGAATCCTTTAAATAGGGAATCAAAACGGATAGTCCGGAAGATTCTCCGATGGACCCAACCGCTTTGCAGGCCGCCATGCGAATCTCCAAATGGGAAGAATTCAACAAAGGCAGAAGTGTTTTGACGCTGGAGAAATCCTTGAATTCCCCCACCAAATGGATGGCGAGCAGTTGGACATCATGTTCCGGATGTCGGCAGAGGTCCAATAAGACGGGAAGGGCCGGAGCGCCCATTTCGAATATAAAAGCATCCATGCGCAGCGCCGCTATCTTAAAAAAATGGGCCATGTTTTCCACCACGTGTGGCAAAACATCCACAAAACGCATGTGCCCTATGGCCCATGTCGCCTCTAACCGAACCTCCACATTTTTATCCTCGAGTGCCTGGATCAAAGACTCCTTGGCCTTTTTCACACGCATCTGCCCTAGATAATGAGCCGCAGCCGCCCTGGACCACCAAAACCAAGAATATTTAAGGGTATGGATCTCTTTTTCCGCAAAACCGAGAAATTCATACAAATCCATGGCCCTGATTCCTTGAACTCCCGAAAGTCTTTCTGAAATTTCAAGAAGAATTTCTCTCGCCAGTATTTTGTCCCATCGCCCCAAACCCAGCATTTGATTTTTGGCAGAAACGTTTC
>JACQJN010000122.1 GCA_016205085.1 Elusimicrobiota bacterium
CGCAGGGACTTGAGGTCGCGGGCTACGTTGCGGGCGAAGTCGGATTGGGCCGCTTGGCTCAACGTCTGTGTTATGAATAAAATTGGTACACGTAACATTTATTCTGATCGGGGACAGCCACAAAGACCGGGGACAGTCCCCATTCGGGGACAGTCCCCATGTCCGAGGTTCGCAAGGGTTGTCTGGCCGGAATCCACATGTGTTTTATCTCTCACAAGGGAGATGTATTTCCATGCGGATATCTTCCCACCTCTTGCGGGAATGTGAAGAAGACGCCGCTAAAAGAGATTTGGGACGCCTCCTCTACATTCCAACAATTGCGGGATCCGAACCTTTTGGAGGGAAGGTGCGGGTCGTGTGATTTTAAAATGGTGTGCGGAGGATGCCGCGCCCGGGCCTATTACTCCTACCAGAATATTCTAGCGGAAGAACCTTATTGTGCCTATTCCCCGACCGCGTAATTTGATTCTTCAGTCTCTCCTGGCGGCCTTCATTCTCGCGGTTCTGAAGATCCTGGCGGGGTGGCTCTCCAATTCATTGGGGGTTCTGGCCAGCGCTTTGGATTCTGTGATGGATCTTTTTTCTTCCTCCGTCAACTATTTTTCGGTGAGGATGGCGGAAAAGCCGGCGGATAAGGAACACCCTTACGGGCATGGGAAGGTGGAATCTTTGGCCGGTGCCGCCCAGGGGGTGATTATATCCGTGAGTGGTATGATCCTTCTGGCGGAATCCATCCGAAGGGTGATCTGGGGGAGCAACTTAAGTCTGGGTTGGTCCAGCTTGGGGGTGATGGTGCTTTCCACTGCGGTCAGCGGGGTTCAGGGTTTTCGCTTAAGCCGCGCGGCGTTTGAAACGCAATCCCAGATTTTACGGGCGGAGGGACTTCATTTTTCCATGGATGTTCTGGCCAATCTGGGAGTGCTCCTGGCTTTGATGGTGATGCGGTGGGGGGCTCCTCCGGTCTGGGATATCCTGATTTCCATTCTGGTTTCGGGCTATATCCTCAAGGAGTCTCTCACTCTTTTGGGGAATTCCGTGCAGGAGCTGATGGATCGGAGTTTATCGGAAGATATTCATTCGGAGATAGAGCGGGTTATCCGAAGTCACCATCCCAGCGTGGTGGGTTTCCATGAGCTTAGGACCAGGCGCTCGGGACTGAAGTACTTTATTGATTTTCACATCGAGATATCGGGAGTGGATAATTTCGAGGAGGCTCATGAAATCACCGAGTCTCTGATTGACAAGCTTAAATCCCGGATCCCCAATGCGGATGTGACGGTGCATTATGATCCCAAGGGAGCCAGATAGATCCGTATGGGACGCCATCATCATAGGGGGAGGGCCGGCCGGCTTGGCGGCAGGGATGCATCTGGCGCGAGCGGGATATCGCTGCGTTCTTTTAGAAAAGGGAAGGTTGGGAGGACAAGCGGTCCGGATGGATTGGATCGAGAACTATCCCGGATTTCCCAAGGGAATACGGGGACGGGACCTTATGAAACGCTGGGTTTCTCAGGCCCGCCGCTGGGGCTTGGTCATGCGTCAGAAGGAGGCGGCGGAAGTTTTCAGGCAGAACGGATTTTTTAGGGTGCGTTTATCAGAGAATAGATCTCTAAAATCGCGCACGGTTATGTTTTGTACCGGAGCTTCTTTTAAGAGTTTGGGTGTTCCGGGCGAGAGGAGGTTTTGGGGAAAGGGCATTGAGCACGAAGCTTTCGATCGGGCGTTTCGATTCCGAGGAAAAATTGCGGCGGTGGTGGGGGGAGGGGAGACGGCGGTCCATCAATCCCTTCTACTCTCCCGCTATGCCAGGCGGGTGTATCTCATCAGCCGAGGGTCGCATCTCAAAGTCCACCGGCTGCTTTTGAAGAGATTGAAGCAGTGCTCCAATCTAGTGTGGCTTAAAGACTCTGTCATAGAAGAAATCGAGGGAAGTAAAAGATTGGAACGGATTCTGTGGGTGGATCAAAAAAGCGGCGCGCGTAAATTTTTGGATGCGGATGGGTTGTTCGTGCTGATTGGACAGAAACGCCCCGTCCTTCCCGCTGTGGACTGCCGCAGAGCTCCCGGATTTTTTGTGGCGGGGGATGCTTCCGGCGAAGCATTCCGTCAGGTGGCGGTCGCGGCCGGAGACGGCGTTCGGGCGGCGATGAAATGCATTCGATATCTGGAGGGGTGGGGACAGGCATGAGGATTATCAAACAGAAACACTATCCGGGATTGGCGGCACTGTACTTGGCCAGTTTAGACCGAGAGGGATCGCATCTGGTGGAGTTCGTGGATACCCTGGAGCCGGGGATTCCCAAATCAGAAAAATGGGTGATGATGGTTTCCACCCAGGTGGGCTGCCCCGTGGGCTGCCGGATGTGCGACACGGGAGCTTTGGAGTATCAGGGAAACTTGACCAGCGAGGAAATCTTAGACCAAGTGCGGTATGTTTTGAAAGAAAACCCAGGATTGGACATCCGCCGCCATCCCAAGTTGAAGATACACTTGGCCCGAATGGGAGAGCCTTCCCTAAATCCCCATGTCCTAGAGGCTTTAAAATGTCTGGGCAGAGAGTTCCCTTACCCTGGAGTGATGCCTTGTCTGTCTACGGTGGCTCCCAAAAGCCCCGCGGTGGAGCCTTTTTTTGAGGAACTTCTAAGGATCAAAAATAAGTTTTTCACGGGAGGCAGGTTTCAGCTCCAATTTTCTCTCCACTCCACGGATGAAATGAAAAGGAGACAAATTGTGCCCATCCGCAAGTGGAGTTTGGAGGAGGTGGCCCAGTATGGCATGAGGTTCGTTGGACCTGGAGATAGGAAAGTGACTCTGAATTTTGCCTTGGCCAAGGACCAGGAGATAGACACGAGCGTTCTGGGACGGTTGTTTTCGCGGGAGAAGTTTTTGATCAAGATCACGCCCGTCAATCCCACTCTGGTGGCGGATCGAAACAAGGCGACCCATGTTTGGATGGAAGCTCCTGGCGTTGCAAAGGCCTATGCCGAGAGGCTCGGCTCGATGGGTTTTCAGGTGATTCTGTCTCCCAGTCTACCTGAGGAGATCGCGGCAGCCACCTCCTGCGGCCAGCTTTGGTCCGAGTCGCTCAAGGAAAAAGTGGAGCGTCTGGCTCAAAATCAGCTCAGGGAGATGGACAGCTATGTCACCTCCGAAAACATTTTGGAGAAGCCCAAAATTTGGAAAAAAGAGTTGCTTCATTCTAGGCGAAGTCCTTTGAGTTTGGATATTCAAAAAATAGGGCTTTTGGTGATGGACATGCAGAATTTCTTTTTGGATCCATACAGTCCCGCCTATTTGCCTCCTGCCAAAGCCATTCTTCCCAATGTTCGGAATCTGGTCGAAATTTTTAGGGAGATGGGTCGGCCCGTCTTTTTTACACTGCATGCCCATGAGGATCCCGAAAGGGACGGGGGGCTCATGGTTTTAAGGTGGAAGAAAATCTGTAGGATGGGTTCCAAGGAGGCTCGGATTTCTCCCATATTAAATCCTCAGCAAGGGTCTATTTTCAGAAAATGCCGATACAACGCGTTCTCCAATACTTCTTTGGAGAGAAGTTTGCGCCAAAAGGGGATTGAAGGGATTTTGGTGGTGGGGGTCATGACCAATTTATGCGTGGAATCCACGGTGCGGGATGCTTTTGACCGGGAATTCAGAACTTTTGTGGTGGCGGATGCGACGGCGGCCCACACCGAGGAGCTGCATCTGGCTTCTCTGAAGA
>JACQJN010000117.1 GCA_016205085.1 Elusimicrobiota bacterium
ACAAAAGGGACGGTACGGGAAGCCCTTGGGTTTGCCTCCAAAAGATAAACATGTTCATCCTTAATGGCGAACTGGAGATTGACGAGCCCTTGGACATGGAGCGCCTTGGCAATCCTATCGGTGTACAGAAGAAGCGTTTCGGTCTGACGAGCCGTCAGATAATTCGGGGGCAAGCTGGAACCGCTGTCCCCAGAGTGAATCCCGGCCTCCTCAATATGCTCCAAGATTCCTCCTATATAAATATTCTTTCCATCGCACACCGCGTCCACATCCACCTCTGCCGCTCCGGACAAAAACCGATCAATTAAAAGAGGGCGTTTCTGAGAAACACCCACGGCACGCAAGACATACTCCTGGAGAGACTCCTCATCAAACACAACCTCCATCGCGCGGCCACCCAGGACATAGCTGGGACGCACCATCACTGGATAGCCGATGCGGGAAGCTACGGATCTGGCCTCCGGGGAATTCCGGGCGATGCCATGTTCCGGAGCGGGGATTTTAAGTCGTTTTAAAAGACGGCTGAACCTCTCACGGTCTTCGGCAATATCGATGGAGCGTGGAGAGGTTCCCAAGATTTTGACGCCCGCTTTTTTAAGGGGAAGCGTAAGATTTAAAGGCGTCTGGCCCCCGAACTGCACGATGACGCCCATGGCCTTTTCCAGTTCCACGATATTGAGCACATCCTCCAATGTCAAAGGCTCAAAATAAAGTTTGTCGGAAATATCGTAATCGGTGGAGACGGTTTCGGGATTGCAGTTGACCATGATGGTTTCATGCCCCAATTCCCGCAAAGCCATGGCTCCATGCACACAGCAGTAATCGAACTCAATCCCTTGCCCAATCCGATTGGGCCCTCCCCCTAAAATAACTACCTTCCTGCGCCCACCCCCGACTCTCACCTCATTCTCCTGCTCATAGGTGGAATAATAATAAGGGGTGGTGGCTTCAAATTCCGCGGCACAGGTATCCACCAGCTTATAGGCGGGGATCACATTCAGTTTCTTCCGGATGGCCCGGACCTTGGATTCCTCCAGACCCTTGGCTTTGGCTATCTGGGCATCCGAAAAGCCCATCTGCTTGGCTTGCAGCAAAATTTCTAAAGTCAAATCCTTGGATTTTAGCTCCTTCTCGAAATCCACGATCTCCTGTATCTGAAGGATAAACCACGGATCAATCTGCGTGATCTCCGAAATCTGTCGCGCCGAAACTCCACGCTCTAAAGCCGTTCGGATGTAAAACACGCGACCTGGATTGGGGATGGCGAGTCTTTTTTCCAAATCCTCCGAGCTTATCTCCCCATGGCCGCCCTCCAACCCTGTTTTTTGGATCTCCAGGCCTCTCAGGGCTTTTTGAAGAGATTCCTTAAATGTCCTGCCGATGGCCATCACCTCTCCCACCGATTTCATGGAAGTATCCAGATGTGGAGGCGCCCCTCGAAATTTTGCAAAATCAAACCGCGGCACCTTGGTCACGACATAGTCGATGGCCGGTTCGAAACAGGCAGGCGTTTTCCGGGTGATGTCGTTGGAAATTTCATCCAAGGTATATCCCACCGCCAGTTTGGCCGCAAACTTAGCGATGGGAAATCCGGTCGCCTTGCTGGCCAAAGCGGAACTGCGGGACACCCTGGGATTTATCTCAATAATGACGCGCCGCCCCGTCTTGGGGTCTACCGCAAACTGGACATTGGATCCCCCCGTATCCACCCCGATAGCCCGCATCGAAAGAAGGGCCTCATCGCGCATCTCTTGGTACTGTTGGTCCGTCAAGGTCTGGACAGGCGCTACGGTGATGGAATCTCCCGTATGGATTCCCATGGGATCAAAATTTTCTATGGAGCAGACAACTACCGCATTATCATTTTTATCCCGCATCACTTCCAGCTCATACTCTTTCCAGCCGATGACCGATTCTTCCAGGAGAACTTTCCGGACCGGACTCACATCCAAGGCAATTTCCAGCTTTTGCCTGAGATCTTCCAGGTGGTAGGCAATCCCGCTCCCCGTCCCACCCAGCGTGAAGGAAGGGCGAATGATGAGAGGAAATCCGAGTTCTTTGGCCACCTCCTCCGCTTCGGCATGAGCCTGAACATACCGGCTTCTGGGTAGACGGAGTCCCACCTTGAGCATGGTTTCCTTAAAAAGCTCCCTATCCTCAGCCCTACGGATGGATTCAATGCTGGCCCCGATGAGTTCCACGCCGTATCTCTCGAAAGTGCCGCGCTCATGCAAAGCCACCGCCAAATTGAGCGCCGTCTGTCCACCCATAGTCGGAAGAAGTGCCTGGGGTTTTTCTTTCTCTATAATTTTTTCCAAAAAATCGGGAGTCAAGGGCTCTATATACGTTCTGTCCGCCATGGAAGGATCGGTCATGATGGTCGCGGGATTAGAGTTGACCAGAATGACGCGATATCCCTCTTCCCTTAGCGCTTTGCAAGCTTGCGTCCCGGAATAGTCGAATTCACATGCCTGGCCTATCACAATAGGCCCTGAACCGATCATTAGTATTTTTTGGATATCCGTCCGCTTAGGCACTAGAAGACACAGATTCTACCGGAAAGACTTTCTTGTATTTCGAAACTAATTGCTTAAATCTTCCAAAGAGATATCTAGAATCATGGGGGCCCGCCCCCGCCTCGGGATGATACTGAACCGAAAAAACAGGGATCTGTACATGAGCCATTCCTTCAGAGGTTTGATCGTTTAAGTTGATGTGGGTCGTTTTAATCTCTTTGGGAAGGGTATTCAAATCCACACAAAAACCGTGATTCTGAGATGTAATTTCAATTTTGCCTGTCGCTAAATCCTTCACGGGATGGTTGGCTCCATGATGTCCGAACTTGAGCTTGTATGTCTTCCCTCCCAAAGCCAAGCCCAAAATCTGGTGACCCAAACAGATGCCGAAAATGGGAATCCCGCTCTCCAGCAATCTTTTAACCGTATCCACAGCATAGGTGACAGGTTCCGGATCTCCCGGTCCATTGGACAACACAATCCCATCCGGTTTTAAAGATAAAATCTCTTCCGCGGCCACATGGGCGGGCACCACGGTGACCCGAAACCCCTCTTTCGCTAAACACCTTAGAATGCTGTATTTCACTCCAAAATCCATCACAATCACATGCAGCTGGTTGTTGGTTGTTGGTTGTTGGTTGTTGGTCCATTCATAAGACTCCAGACAGGTGACCTGCTGCACCAGATCCATCCCCACAATCGACGGCGCCACTTTGACTTTTTTTTGCAGGGTTTTCACATCCGAATCCATCGTGGAGAGGATGCCCTTCATGACTCCCCTATCCCTCAGTCTGCGAGTGAGCGCCCGCGTATCGATTCCTTCTATCGCCACCACAGCATGCCGGATCAGAAAAGACTGGATGTCCTCCCTGGACTGCCAGTTGGAGTAACTCTTGGACATCTCCCGAACAATGAAGCCCTCCAACCACGGTCTTTTGGATTCCACATCCTCCGCGGTGATGCCGTAATTGCCGATCTGAGGATACGTCATCACCACCATCTGTCCCTTATAAGACGGGTCCATCAGAATTTCCTGATAACCTGTCATGGAGGTATTGAACACCAATTCTCCCACCCTCTCCCCTTCCGCCCCGCAAGAAACTCCAAAGAAAGTGGTTCCGTCCTCTAAAACCAAAACCGCTCTCATTTCTTGTCTTTTCGGCTTCTCAACTCTTCTAAACGATCCCGAACAAAAGCCAAGATAGGTTTTCCTTTCACGATGCAGGAGGGCAATCTCGGCAATGTCTGCAGCGCATGTCGAGCCTCCTCAAATTTCAAGAGCGCCTTGCGCCGTTCTCCCAAGTTGTAGTAGGTGCTCCCCAAGAATGTCAGCGCTTGGGCATGGGTGGAATCATCCAAACCCAGTTTAATGGCCTGCTCATAATACTGCCAAGCCTCTTTCTCTACCCCCTTTTCATCCAGATGGGCCGCCAGATCATACAGAGCCTGTGCTTTCTGTTGAGTATCTGGCGCTTCTGAAACTATTTTTTCCAGCTTCCGTCTGATTGTGATTCCCATTTTTTATTCTCCTTAATGTCTGAAATGCCGCATGCCGGTAAACACCATCGCCATATTGTGTTCATCCGCCGCCTGAATCACTTCGGAATCCCTCACCGATCCTCCGGGTTGAATCACCGCCGTCACTCCCAACCCAGCGGC
>JACQJN010000118.1 GCA_016205085.1 Elusimicrobiota bacterium
CGAAGCACTCAGCGAAGCAGTCCCTGCCGAAGGCGGGGGCTCGTCCTTTAGGAGTATCCCCATAAGCGGCGCAGCATCCATTCTAGGATAAATAAAAAGAGGAGCAAACCCAGACAGAATGGAGAGTCCCATAATATTTTTTTACCCACCACTTCCTGGCTCGGGCGTACGGGAGGGAGTGTCTTAAGCCATTGAGGAATGGATATTTTTCCTAGGTCGGAATATTCTCCATGCGCAGCGTGACTCATCGCAATGAGCGTGTTGCGTTGAAGCGGTTCAGGTTGAGAGGAGGCGGTTTTCCATTGAAATTGCAAGTCATCCTCTCCAATGACCTTTCCGCGGGAACGGGCCCAGACTTTCAAGCGATGTCTTCCGCTTTTTAGATTTTCCAAATTGACTCGATATTGTCCTGGTTGTTCCTCTTGAACAGACAGCATTTGAGGTACAGAAGCTCCCGGAGGAAACCATCGCACTTGGATGTCCGCGTGAGGGTCTTCCAGGGGTCTAAAGTTTTCTTCGAAGAGATGAAGGGTCAGTGGGAGGGGGTCTCTTCTAAGCGGTGTGCTGGGAAGCGGAGACCATCGAACCCGTTTGAGATTCAGGTCTCCGGTGAGATATTGAATGGCCATGGACCAAAAACGAGAATAGAAAAACGAAAGATCGGGATGAAGCCCCGCTCCGAGCTTCCATTTCCAGGTGGAGGGGCTGCCCAAGAGCATGCTCCGACCTTTACCTATTTCTCTGGCGGAGAGAATGGGAAGGGGTTGGCCGGACTCAGTTTTTTGGAAAGGGTGGGCCAACAGGATGACGGAACCCGGTTTTAGCGATTTCACTGTGTGGTAACCATCCAAATCCGGCAATTCTTTCCAGATTCTCCGACTGCTATTGAGTTCTCCAAGTCCTTGCAAGAGAGGATGTTCCAAGGCCAAAGGAAATGTTTTAAAAGGACCTCCCTGAAAATCTGGGCCCTGGGATGACAGGACCACGGGTAAAATTTCCTCCAAGGGAGTTCCCTTATAGCTTCCTTGGGAAAGGGCGTTTTCTCCTCCGATGAGAAGCAACCCTCCTCCGCGGTGGACGAAGGATTTGAGCGATTCCAGATAATTGGCCGGAAGCTGAAATCTAGACCAAGCAAAATTTTCCAATATAAATAGATCGAAACGGAAAAGATCTTGGATAAATATCTCTTGAGCTGGGAATGGGATCAGGGAAAGCTCCTGTTCGGGAACGGGAATGATGTTCTCGGGATTTCGCAAAATGACAAAAGAAATCAATTCATAGTTGGGGTTTGATTTCAAAAAATCGCGCAGGTGCGCATACTCGAAGCTGGGTCTTCCTGCCAGATACAAAATGCGCCATTTTTGCCTGAGGACATCCGCTGAAACTTCGGAGGCGGTTGCTCCAAATGTAACGCGATAGGTTTCCTTGCCCAGAGAGGCCGGGTAGAGCGTGAATGTGCTTTGTCCTAAAGCGTACTCGGAGGCAATGGAGAGGATCTGTTCTCCTATCAGTTTTTTTCCCTGGAAGACACGCAGTGGGATGCTTTCGCCCTTTCTTCTGCGGACCTCCCACTGTACTTGCATTTCAAAGGGGATATGTAAAAACACAAAATCGGGCGTGTGGATATTGGAAATCCGTGGTCCGGGAGATTCATCGGTTTGTCCTATACCTAGAATGTTCAGAGAGATCGGGAGTGGCTCCAAGGATTCAGGCATGTCTTGAATTCTTTCCTCCACCCCATCTGAAAAGAGCCAGACTTGTTGTGGATCGTCTTGAAGTACTTCACGCAGGCACTTTTGAAAATCCAGAATCGATTCGGAGGGCTGCAGAGAGTAAAGTTCATCCATGGATTTTCTTTGGGCATGTTCTCCGCAAACATAGAGATAGATTCGGGCGCGTTCCTCAATGTTTTTTTGGTTCTTTTTAAGCCAGGCGATGGCTTTCTGCCACCGGGTGCCCCCCTCTTTTTCCTGGGTGGCCATGGAATTGGACTGGTTGAGCACAAGTGCGAGTCGTGGCTTTTCAAAATTGTGTTTTGTCAAAAGAAGGGAAGGTTTTAGAAGAAGAAAAAGCAAAACCCCTAAGGCGGTAACCCTCAGAATCAACAACGGGGTGGGTCCTCTCATGGGATCGGTTCTCTTCTTAATTTTTCCAGGAGAAAGGGTTGATGTACCGCATCTTCTTTATAGGACCCCGTCAGGGCATAGAAAAGGATGTTCACGGTCAATTTCTGGGCATCCCAGCGTTGGGCTTCTCCCCTGGGGACGCAGGGAAATAAAAAATGGCCTAGATGGTCTTTTCTCCAGGCGCCCAAAATATCGTTTCGAGAATATAAGACTGCCAGACGGCGTCCCCACAGAATGCCTTGCAGGGAAGGTTGTACCATAACGCGGCCTCCCAGGGAACGGATCAGATAAAATGTTTTGAAAAGAACATGTTGCGACGGAATGGTTTGCAGATCCGTATCTGGAAAAACTTTGCCCAGTGTTTTTTTGACCCAACGGTCAAAGGAGCTTATTTTCTGACCCGAAGTATCTTCTATCCATAGAAACCCTCCGGAGATAAGATAAGCCCGCAGACGGTAAATGTCTCCATCCTCCAGTTCCGGGAGGGCCGAGTCCGTCCGCAATACCAAGAAGGGCGCGCTAAAAAGCCTATCATCCCGGAGTGTCAGGACTCTTGGCTGGGGATCCAGATGCAGGCTGGTGGTTTGACGCAGAAAAGGAAAGATTTCCGGATAAATTGCTGGAGGTTGGATTTCGCCGATTCGCAGCTCCGTCCATGTGATACGGCTTGCCTCCGTTTCCTCGGCGGATAGGGGGCTTAGGAATCCCAGACACAATATGCAGGACAGAAATTTGCCGAAATTCCTGCTGGAGGCGAAGCGCTCTCGTCCTTTAGGAAAGGCCAGGAGTGTTTCCATCATAAAAAGTAGGAGCACGATGCCCAGAAGGGAAGAAGTCATTTCGATTCCATAAAGATACTGTTGGAAATCTTCCTGGAGTCGGTTGAATTTAAGATTTTTCCAGGGGATAGGAGCGGCGGGCGTCAAATCTCCTTCTTGAGAGCGTCTATCCAGATTGACAGCGAAATATTCTTCTTCCAAAACCTGGTTTTGGGGAATTTCTAGTGTATAAAGTCCCGGCTGGGTGGTGTCTGAAAATTTAAGACGGGGTCCCTGCCGTACGGGCTTGGTCCGTTTTTGGTTGGGAGTCTGTATCCATGCTTGAACTGGCATTTGTTCCGGGAGAGACCAGGCTCTTTCATAAGGGGCATCTATTTCCAATTGCTGCATCTGGGATAGGTCGTTTCCCGCCAAGTGGTCCAAGAGATGCCGAAGAAAGAGTGGGAATGCCGGTTTGAGGGCAAAATTTGTGCAGGTCCAATCCAAAGAAAAGGCGGAGAGAAGTATTTTTCCAGGACCGGAAGTTTCCAACAGCAAGGGTTCTTGGAGAGTGGATAACCAAGCGATTGAGTTTTTCTGAGGGACTGTTTCGTAATATTTCAACACTCGAATTTTTTCTAATTCAAAATCTTTCCATTGGAATCCTAAAGCTGGATTTTCTAGTCTTAAGGGGCTTCCTTTGGATTCTGAGGAGGATTTTAATTTTCCCAGTTGCCCAGGCAGGAGGGGGGATAGGCTTTGTAATCCTCCGGGTTCAAAATCCTTGGATGGGATGATCCATAGGCCTTTCCCTGCTTGAACTGCGCGTAGCAGAATGTCTCCGTCTTCCGGAGATATTTTTTTTGCGTGACCCAACAAGATGCCTGCATAGTGGTTTAGGTCGGCTTCTTTGAGCCGGCTCAGTTCCCAGAAATCCAATTCTTCCGGGGCGGACCTTTTTAGAAAGAATCCTGTTTTTCCGGAATCCATAAAAGCGGGATCCCCGTATAGACACAGAATTTTTTTCTTAGATCGCTGACGCATCGCCAGGAAGTAGACATCGTCCATCGACAGGGAATCTTCCTGGAGTTGGAGAGTTCCCAAGAACCATCCCGAGGGAGAGAAAGCATCCTCCGAAATTTGCCATAGGATCTCGTGCTGCTTCTGTGCGGGATTTTTAAAATCCAATTGTTTGCGCTGAAGAATATTTTTATTTCCAGTGGAGGTGATGTGATAAAGGGTTATCCCCCAATTCCTAAAGGACGAGAGTGCTTCGCCTCCAGTCCTAAAGGACGAGAGTGCTTCGCCTCCAGTCCTAAAGGACGAGAGTGCTTCGCCTCCAGTCCTAAAGGACGAGAGTGCTTCGCCTCCAGTCCTAAAG
>JACQJN010000135.1 GCA_016205085.1 Elusimicrobiota bacterium
GAATCAAATAGAATGTAAAATCAGATCTAATTTTTTAAGATCACTGGTAGGAAGCTCGCAGGCGTAGTTGACACAAACGTAGGCGGTCGCTTTTCCCTGGATGGGCACCACACCCTTTAGGAATGGAAGTCTGCCGGCCAAAACTTTTTGGTTTTTTCCTCCATCCGCCAGGATCAGGATCTTGTTCGGCATGAACTTCCGAGAAACCTGACGCAGCATGGCTTGCGTATCCGGAGCATCAGGCTTTCCCGCAATGACAACCTGAATGGGTTTCGACAGAAAAAAATTTAAAGCCACCAGCATTTGAGGCAGGGACCTCGGCTGTTCTGCCATCTGAGTCCCGAACAAAGCCAGTGTTTTTTGAGCCATCTCTCTAAAATCACCTCGATCCGCGAATTGGGCCAGCCGAAGCAAATTGAGCGCAGCCACAGAACTGGCGGAAGGCTCCACATTATCGGAATCCTCCTTGGCGCGCACAATCAGGTTTTTGTCATGTCCCGGAGCCGTCATATAGAAACCGCCCTCCCGGACATCGTAAAACAGCCTGTTCTGTTCCTCCGTCAATTCCATAGCCCAGTCCAACCACCGGATATCGAAAGAAGCTTCGTAGAGATCCAGAATCCCCTGCACCAAAAAAGCATAATCATCCGCCATGCCAAAAATCTTTCTTTCCCCTGCTCGCCAGCGCCTATAGAGTCTTTTATCCTTGGCATCATAGAGGTGCTCCTGGATGAACCAGGCCGCCTTTTCTCCCGCCTTTAAATATTGAGGATCCCCCAAAATCCGGTGGGCCTTGGCCAGGGCGGATATCATCAAGCCGTTCCAAGAGGTTAAAATCTTGTCGTCCCGATGCGGACGGGGCCGCTTGGACCTAACCTCGAAAAGTTTCCGCTTTGCCTCCTGGCCCTCTTTCATGGCATGGGCCAGAAGCAGTATATTTTTGCCGTTTTCTTCCACGCCAAAACAGGTGCTAAAAATATCGCCCTTCTCCTTTCCTAAAACTTCCAGAATCTCGCTTTTTTCCCAAACATAGAAAGCCCCCTCCTTTTTTTCTGCGCCGCGCGCGTCCGCGGGCAGGCTGTCCGCATCCTCAGCGGAGTAGAATCCTCCCTCCGGATGGGACATATCCCTGAGTACATACTCCAGAGTTTCTCTAGTAGTCTGAGCAAAAACCTCCTCCTTCGTTATCTGGTAAGCCTCCAGATAATTGATGATGATCTGAGCGTTGTCGTACAGCATTTTCTCGAAATGAGGAACATGCCATTTTTCATCAGTAGAATAGCGGTGAAATCCTCCTCCGATATGATCATAAATTCCACCCTTGGCCATCTTCCGCAGGGTATGCGTCACCATTTCTAACGCCTGCTTACTTTTAGACCGAGCATAATACCGCAGGATAAAGTTATGGTTCACCGGCATGGGAAACTTTGGTGCCCCCCCGAAACCACCCTGGGAAGGGTCATAACTCTCCTGATAGGATTTAAAACCATTTTCTAAAGCCGCAGGATCGAGACTTCCCTTCTGGTCTCGAACGGCCAAGCCCTGCACCAGAACACGATTTAACTCATTGCTGGAAGAAACGATCTTTCCCCTATCCTTTTTCCACAATTGAGACAACTGCTCTAAAATCTGAGAAAAACCCGGTCTTCCCCAACTAGCATCCGGTGGAAAATAAGTCCCGCCAAAAAAAGGCTTTAAATCAGACGTCAGCCATACCGAAAGGGGCCATCCCCCGGAGCCGGTCATCGCCTGCACCGCGGTCATGTAGATTCTATCCACATCCGGCCTCTCCTCCCGGTCCAACTTGATTGAAACAAAGTGCTTATTCAAAATTTCAGCGATCCGCGGATTAGAGAAAGATTCCCTTTCCATCACATGGCACCAATGGCAAGTGGAGTAACCTATGGACAAAAAGATGGGTTTGTCCTCCCTCCGGGCCTTCTGAAAAGCCTCTTCTCCCCAGGGATACCAATCCACAGGATTGTAGGCATGTTGCAGGAGATAGGGGCTTTTTTCGTGGATGAGATGATTCGCCTGAAGATTAGTCACCATAGACAGCACACTTCCTAAAACAATCCCTAAAGATTGAATCCATGACCAAGTCCGGGTACCCGCCACAGGCGGGTGGACGCGGAAATGGTTGGAGCTCGGCAGAGGGGAAGACCATTTCACAAAGCAAATTTATAAAAGATGGAAGGAAAAAACCGAATGAGAAATGTCAGGCGGTTGGAGAACACAAGCCCTCCCACCAACACCAAAAGAATTCCCGCGCACACCTCTCCCCA
>JACQJN010000125.1 GCA_016205085.1 Elusimicrobiota bacterium
CACAATATCCGGGCGATCCCAGGGGTACTTTCCACCGAAACCCTCGTCACTACAGCGATATAGTGGAGCCAATTCTTTCCGTTCGCAACCTTAAAACCTACTTTTACTTGGAGCAGGGCGTTGTCCGAGCGGTAGACGGCTTAAGCTATGACCTATATCCCAGTAAAACCCTGGCGGTCGTTGGGGAATCCGGCTGCGGCAAAAGCGTCCACGCCCTGTCTATATTAAGACTTATTCCTCAACCCCCCGGCCGAATTGTCTCCGGGGAAATCTTGTTCCAAGGAAAAGATCTGCTCGGATTGTCCTCTCAAGAAATGCGCCAGATCCGGGGGAACCGCATCGCCATGATATTCCAAGAACCCATGACCTCCCTTAATCCCGTGCTCACCATCGGGGACCAAATCATGGAGGCGCTCATCCTGCATCAGAAACTTGCTTCCGATCAGGCACGTCAGAAAGCGGCCCAACTGCTTAAAAAGGTGGGCATCCCTCAGGCGGAAAACAGACTTGAAGATTATCCTCATCAATTTTCCGGAGGAATGAGACAAAGGGTCATGATCGCCATGGCTCTGGCCTGCGATCCGGATATTCTGATCGCGGATGAACCCACCACAGCCCTGGATGTCACCATCCAAGCTCAAATTTTGGAACTTATTCGGAACCTGCAGAAAGAGATGAAGATGGCCGTCATTCTCATCACCCACAACATCGGAGTCGTAGCCAAAATGGCGGATGAGGTCGTGGTCATGTACGCCGCCAGGGCAGTTGAAAAAACGAAAGTGGAAACCCTTTTCGCGAAACCCAAACATCCCTATACCCAATCCCTTCTGCGCTCCATTCCTTCCATTTTCAACAAGCAAGACCGGCTGCGCGCCATACCGGGCCAGCCGCCGGAACTGACTCGGGAATTTGAAGGCTGTCCTTTTGCCGACCGCTGCCCCGAAGTGATGGAAAAGTGCCGTCATGAAGATCCCCTCTATTTTAATCCGTCGCCGGATCACATGGTCAACTGCTGGCTGCATGAAAAACAGGACTCAAATGCAACCCTTAGTAGAAGTTAAAAACCTAAAAAAACACTTTCCCATCTACTCCGGTTTCTTCTCTAAAGAGACCGAAAAAGTCCACGCGGTGGATGGAGTAAACTTCCGAATCCATCCCCAGGAAAGTTTCGCCTTGGTGGGAGAATCCGGCTGTGGAAAAACCACATTGGGGCGGATGATCCTGGGTCTGGAGAGCCCTACGACAGGGGAGGTTTTTTTTGAAAATAAAGATATTTTCAAACTCCCCAAAAAGGAACTGCGGCAACTGCGCCGCCAAATGCAGGTCATATTCCAGGACCCCTTTTCCAGCCTCAATCCCCGCATGACGGTGGAGCAAATCCTTGCGGAACCCTTGACCATTCACCAAATCTATGCCGATCCCGGAGAAAGGCGCAAGAGAGTAGCGGCATTGGTGGAAGTGGTAGGATTGTCCCAGAAACACTTAAATCGTTATCCCCATGAATTTTCCGGGGGACAAAGACAGAGAATCGGGATCGCCAGGGCCTTGGCGCTGAATCCCAAATTGGTGGTGGCGGATGAACCCGTCTCGGCGCTGGACGTCTCCATCCAGGCTCAAATTTTAAATCTGTTGAAGGACCTTCAAAAAGAATTCCATCTGACTTATCTTTTCATTTCTCATGATTTTTCGGTGGTGAAACATCTCTGTGACCGTGTCGCGGTCATGTATCTGGGCAAGGTGGTGGAACTCGGGTTGACCGATGAAATCTTTTCCAATCCCCAGCACCCTTATACCGAAGCCCTTCTTTCGGCCATTCCCATCCCAGATCCGGGAGTGGAGAGGATGAGGAAAAGAATCCTGCTCACGGGAGACGTCCCCAGCCCCATTCATCCGCCTTCGGGCTGCCGCTTCCATCCCCGGTGCCAATACGCACAACCCAACTGCCAAACCCAGGAACCACCTACGGAGGAAATCTTTCCGGAACGATGGCTTGCTTGCCCCGTAGCTCCTTTTAAAAACAAACCCAGCGAAACAGCTTTGGTGGAAATCCAGTGATGCTCCCTGCCTTAATCTTGCTTCTTCTTAACACTACGCACGCCCAGTTTCAACCACAAACTACCCCAGGAGTATTGACCACCCCTAGCCCTCCCAACAACATATACACCGCCTACAACCAATACAACCAAACACACTATGACATTGTTCTCTCAAAGCTTTTCCTGAATGGAGACATGCTCTGGAACCGAACTTATGATCACGGTTATAACCGCAATGATCTGGTAAATGCCATAACTAAGGATCAGGATGGAAATGTCTACCTTGCCGGCTCTACGGACCAGCAAAACCGCTCCGACTTTCTTCTTGTCTCTTTTTCCCCGACAGGTAGCCTGCGTTGGGTTCAGACCTTCGACCAAACGGAACAAGACATCTTAATAACAGCCACGCTAGATAGGAAAAGTGGAATCTACGTTTTGGGAAACAGCACTCTAAACAACCGCCCCTTTCTATGGATTGCAAAGTACAATACAATGGGAAACCGTCAATGGTACACCACTTATTCAAGTGGTTACAACGACTATGCCAAAAGCCTCTCCGTAGATTCTGCGAGCAACCTGATCGTAACATTTGAAACGGCACAAGAGCAGTACTCAGGTCGTTTCCTAACTACCCAAACGATAACGTATAATACCTACGGTCAAAGGATACGCTAATATGCTCAAAGGAAAAAACAAATGAATAAGGAAACTAATAAAGAATTCACTCCCTACATCCCAGCCGATAAATCCCCCACTGAATTCACGTGGCGTGGCAACATCCTGGGGATACTTCTGGCCGTCGTTTTCGGGGCGGGAAACGCTTATTTGGGCCTCAAGGTGGGAATGACCATCTCCGCCTCCATCCCCGCCGCCGTCATGTCCATGGCCATCCTGCGCTCTTTCTTCAAAGGGTCTTCCGTACTGGAAAACAACATCGTCCAAACCATAGGCTCTTCGGGAGAATCTCTGGCCGCCGGAGTGATCTTCACTATTCCCGCCCTCATATTTTTAGGGGACACACCCTCCTCTTTTAAGATTTTCTGGATTTCTCTCTTGGGAGGCCTCCTGGGAGTTTTATTCATGATTCCCTTAAGACGCTACCTGATCGTCCAGGAGCATGGGAAATTGCCGTTCCCCGAAGGCACCGCCTGCGCCGAAATCCTCAAGGCCGGAGAACAAGGCGGCACAAAGGCATGGCTGGTAGTTTGGGGAGGTCTTTTGGGAGGCGCCTATAAGTTTTTGATGAGCGCCGCCCATTGGTGGGTGGAAGTTCCCAACTGGACATTGAACTTCCTTCAAAAAACGCTGTTTAGTTTGGAAGCCGCTCCATCCCTGCTGGGAGTAGGATTCATCATAGGCCCCCGCATCTCCGCCACCATGCTGGCAGGAGCAGCATTGGGATGGTGGGTGCTCATTCCCCTGATCAAACTCTTCGGCTCGGGGATGACCCATCCTTTGTTTCCCGCCACCATCCTCGTGCCGGACATGAGCGCCAAAGACATCTGGTCCAGCTATATCCGCTACATCGGAGCCGGAGCGGTAGCCACCGGCGGCATGGTGAGTCTGATCAAAGCGGCCCCTATTATTGTACGCTCCTTGAAATTAGGTTTTAAGGAAATCCTTCAGGGATTGTCTCATAAAAGAACCACCCTCAGAACGGAAGATGACCTTCCCATGGGCTGGGTTCTTTTAGGATCGGCTCTGATCATCCTGGCTCTATGGCTCACCCCCGGGATGACGATGAATTTCCTCTCCATCGCGGTCGTCATCGTGATGGGATTTTTCTTTGTGACAGTCGCTTCCCTTTCGGTGGGGCTTTTGGGAAGCTCCACAAATCCCGTCTCGGGAATGACCATCACCACCCTCCTGGTAACCTGCCTTCTCTTTGTGGCGATGGGCTGGACGGATCAAGCCCACATGCTGGCCGCCATGATGGTGGGAGCTGTCGTCTGCATCGCCATCTGCATGGCGGGAGATAACTCTCAGGACTTAAAAACAGGATATATTTTAGGCGCCACTCCCAAACTTCAACAAATCGCCAACCTGATTGGAGTGGTCTTCCCTGCCACCGTGATGGGAGCCACCCTCTATCTGCTTCATTCCGCCTACGGACTGGGTTCGGATAAACTCTCCGCTCCGCAAGCCACCCTCATGTCCTTGGTGGTCAAAGGAGTGCTTCAGGGAAATCTCCCTTGGATCCTGGTCATCGTGGGACTCATGATCGGGGCTTGCGTGGAGATGACGGGCATAGGCTGCCTGCCCTTCGCTATCGGATTGTACCTTCCCTTATCCTTAAGCACCCCCATCATGGTGGGGGGACTCGTGGCCTGGGGAGTGGAAATTTTGGCGAAAAACAGAAAGGAAGCCGCCAACGAGAGGGGAATTCTGCTGGCTTCAGGGCTCGTGGCCGGCGACGCTTTGACGGGAGTGCTCATCGCTCTGCTCGTCGTCACAGGATATGTCAACATAGAGGCGGCGCCGCATGGCGGCTCCGGGATCGCTCTTGGAACTTTCATGCTCACCGCCGCCATTTTAGGCTACACCAGCCTCAAAAAAAGCCTGCCTGCCGGCAGGCAGGGAGAATCTCATGAAAATCGGTGATAAGTTCATAGAAGTTAAACGAGTAGCAAAGCAAGTTGATAAGTTTACATTCAGGAAGTTCCTTTGTATCATCTTATCAGCTTATCATCTTATCATCTTGCCCTATGCATGGTCCCAGGTCAAAAACCCAGACACCTACACCTACCTGACCATTTCCGACGTGGACAGCATGGACCCCGCCTGGTCCTACGATACCGCCAGTCACCTTCAAATCCTGAATGTGTACGAACCCTTGCTGGCCTATAAAGGCTCCAGCACTGAGGAGTTGGAGCCCTTGATCGCCACAAAAATCCCCACCCCCGCCAATGGCCTGATTTCTAAGGATAGCCTGACCTACACATTTCCCATCCGAAAAGGGGTTGTGTTTCATGACGGCACTCCCCTGACCCCGGAAGATGTGAAATACGGCCTCATGAGGTTCATGCTTCAGGACAGAGACGCCGGCCCTTCTTCTCTTCTTTTGGAACCCATCCTGGGCTACCCCGCCACACGAGACGAGAAAGGAAAAATCAACGAAGCCGTTTTTAAAGATGCTGATCGGGCAATTCAAGTGAAGGGAGACAATGTGGTGGTACATCTAAAACGTCCCTACGCCCCCTTCCTCACCATCCTGGCTCAATGGGGAGTCGTCGTCTCTAAAAAATGGGCCGCCGCGAACGGGGATTGGGACGGCACCGAAGCGACGTGGGAAAAATACAACAACCCCAAAAAAGAATCCGCCCCCTTCTTCGACAAGATGAACGGGACGGGCCCTTTTCTGCTGGAACGCTGGGATAAGAAAAATAAGGAAATCGTGCTTCTTCGCAACGATCACTACTGGAGAAAACCCGCCCGTCTAAAAAGGGTCATCACCAAGGGAGTAGATGAATTCGCCACAAGAAAACTGATGCTTCAAGCCGGAGACGCGGACGCCATCTACGCGGACAGGCCTGTATTTCCTCAGGTTCAAAACTTAGAAGGAGTCCAGATCATCGATGAACTCCCCACGATGGAGATGAATCCGACTCCCTTCTTTACCTTCCATATCGATACCACCGCCAATCCCGACATCGGGTCGGGAAAACTGGATGGGAACGGCATCCCTCCCGACTTCTTTTCAGACAAGGACATACGAAAGGGATTCGCCCATGCCTTTGATTATTCCAGCTTTATCCAGGATGTCCAACGCGGAAAAGGAACCCGAGCCACCGGATGCATCCCCCGATCCCTGCCGGGGCATAACCCCAAGCAGAAATGGTATGACTACGACCTTAAAAAAGCCCAAGAGCATTTCAAAAAAGCCTGGAAGGGGGAGGTCTGGAAAAAAGGGTTTCAATTCACTCTAACGTTTAACTCCGGCAATGTTCCCCGCCAAACCCTATGCCAGATCATCAAAAGAAACGTGGAGAGCATCAACCCCAAGTTCAAAATCGATGTCCGGCCCGTGCAATGGTCCACGTTCTTAGACCGCATGAACACCTCCAAACTCCCCATGTTCGTCCTAGGTTGGAACGCGGACTTCCCCGACCCTCATAACTTCGCATTCCCATTCATGCACAGCAAAGGGAACTTCCCCGGCCTTCAGAAGTATAAGAATCCGCAGGCAGATCGCCTGGTGGAAGACTCAATTAAAGAAGTGATCCCGGCCAAAAGAAAAGCCATCTACGCCAAACTCCTGCAGCTGGAATACGAAGATGCGCCCCACCTGGTTCTGGTGGACACCGTCCGGTACCGAACCCAGAGGAACTGGATAAAGGGCTGGTACCACAACCCCGTGTTTCCAGACTCCCCCTATGGCAGCTACTTTTATCCTATATATAAAGAATAGAAGAAAGATATCAGATATGAGTGCTGAGATATGAGATAAAATGTTGGCCTTTATACTTCGTCGTCTGGCCCTCCTGCCCCTAGTCGCATTGGGAGTTACCCTGCTTCTGTTTGGATTGCTTCAGTTCCTGACCCCTGAAATGCGGGCCTCTCTCTACATCAAGGATCCTAGGCAACTCTCGGCCATGGAAGCCGTCATCCAAAAATACAAACTCAGAGACCCTTTCCCCGTTCAGTACGGGGTATGGCTGAAACAACTGCTGGGGGGAGATTTGGGCTATTCCGAGACGGCCAAGATGCCCGTGGGAGAGGCGGTGCGGGCCTTTTTCCCGGCCACATTCGAATTGGCTCTGTTCTCCTTTTTTCCCATCCTCACCATCGGAATATGGCTGGGGACCCAGTCCGCAGTCAAGAAAGACAAATTTATCGATCAGGTGTCCCGGTTCATGGCCATCACAGGATATTCTTTGCCTTCTTTTGTCCTGGGACTCGTGCTTTTGATGATCTTCTACGGGCATCTGAAGCTTCTGCCTCCCGGACGATTTTCTTTGGAGACAGACTTGCTGATCCATTCAGAAAACTTCCGCCAATACACAGGGCTTCTCCTGGCGGACTCCATTCTCAACAGAAAACTGTGGGTCTTCTGGGATGGTTTCAAACATCTCATCCTGCCCTCCATCACCCTCTGCTACATCAATGTGGCCCTTTTAGTGCGCATCACACGGTCTTCCATGCTGGAAGAGATCAACAAAGATTATGTCCGCACCGCCAGGGCCAAAGGTCTATCGGAATCCGTGGTCATCAATAAACATGCCCGCAAAAATGCCCTGATCCCGGTGATCACACTTTCCAGCCTGCTCTTTGTAGGAATTCTGGGGGGAGTCGTCATCACTGAAACCGTCTTCAACTATCCAGGCATAGGAAGGTGGGGAGTCAATGCCGCACAGCAACTGGATATACCGGGGGTGATAGGATTCGCCCTGCTCTATTCCTGTCTCTTCGTACTGGGCAATTTAGTGGCGGATACCCTGTATGCGTACGTAGACCCCCGCATCAGACTCAAATGAGTTCCGAACTCGCGACTCTCCTGAGACGTGTCAAAAAAAATCCCCTTTCCCTATTGGGTTTGGGGCTTATCTCCTTTTTCATTTTGATCGCCATCCTAGCGCCTGCGCTGGCCCCCGTGCCTCCCAACTCCAGAGACTCTTACCTGATCCCGCAGACAGGCTACAGCTCCGATCCCGTGCGTCCTTCCCGGGAACACATCTTCGGGACCACGGAGCAGCAGTACGACATGTACTACGGAATCATCTGGGGAACCCGAACCGCTTTCAAGGTGGGAGTGACGGTGGTGCTTACCTCTTTGGCTATCGGAATTATTTTGGGAGGTTTGGCGGGCTTCTACGGCCGATGGATCGATGAGGCGCTGATGCGGTTTACGGACATCATCCTGGCCTTCCCGCATATCGTGCTGGCTGTCGTGATCGTGGCGGTCCTGGGGCCTTCCCTGAAAAACGTGATGATCGCCATCGCCCTTGTCTCCTGGCCGTCCTATGCCAGACTCTTGCGAGGGGACGTCCTCTCCATCAAGGAAAGAGAATTCGTTTTGGCGGCCCGGGCCCTGGGAGCCACCGATTTCCGCATTCTTTTCAGGCACGTCATTCCCAACGCCATCTACCCGCTCCTGGTCCTGGCCTCCTTGGACATAGGCAACATCGTCATCTACGCCGCGGCCCTGAGTTTCCTGGGCCTGGGAGCTCCAATGGGTTATGCCGATTGGGGACAACTTATCTCTTTATCTCGCAACTGGATCCTGGGCTCCTCCGGCAATCCATTTGAATATTGGCACACGGTCCTTATCCCGGGTGGAACTATTTTTCTTTTTGTGCTAGGCTGGAACTTATTAGGGGACGCATTTCGAGATATTTTAGATCCTAGACAGAAGTGAGCCAGACGTAAGATGCAAACTCTCACGGATCTTATCGAACAAGCCGCTCAAAACTTCGGCGACAAACCTTTCCTGACTCTAAGAGACAAAAGTCTAAGCTTCAAAGAAATCGGGGAACGCAGCCGACAGCTGGCCGACGCCTTCTCCCGGCGGGGGATAGGCAAGGGAAACTGCGTGGCCATTGTTTTAAGAAATAGCCCGGAATTCATCATCACCTATTTCGCCCTCACAAGACTCGGAGCCATCGCGGTGCCCATCAATTTTTTAGTCCAGAAAGTGCATGAGTTAGAGTATATGCTCAAAGACTGCGGAGCGGTGGGGGTGGTGACTCAAAATGAATTTCTGGAAAATCTAAAATCTGTCAAACGCAATCTTTCTTCCCTGAAATACCTTTGGTGCACCGATTACTCCGAAGAAGGAACAGAAAACTTCTGGACTTTTCTTAATTCCAAACTCTCAACCCACAACCCCCAACTCCCAACTTCTTCGGAAGATGTCGTCACTATCCTTTATACCTCAGGCACAACCGGCTCTCCAAAAGGAGTGATGCTGACCCATCATAACCTCCTGACCAACTGCGAAGGGGCCCTTCAACTTTTAAACATCATCCCTGACGACGTTTTTTTATGCATTCTGCCCATGTTCCACACATTCGCCTGGATCGCCTGCGTCTTGGTTCCATTAAAACTGGGCTGCAAGGTGGTGGTGCTGAGTTCCGTCACCCCTGCCAAACCTTGGCTTAAACTCATGGCCAAACATGGGGTTACTCTCTTTCCAGCCGTCCCTCCTATTTACTTTGTTTTATCCAAAGAAGCCGTGGGATTCAAACGACTTCTCCTTAAATATTACTTTTTCAGAAAAGTAAGAATGGGCATCTCAGGAGCCGCCCCCTTAAGCGTAGAGGTGTTGAAGGCATTCGAATCCAAACTGGGGGTCCCTATTCTGGAAGGGTACGGCTTAACCGAAACCAGCCCAGCCGTTTCCATCAACCCCCTCCAACACCGCAAAATAGGCAGTGTGGGAAAGATCATCCCCGGGGTAGCTGTTAAAATTTTGGATGAAGAAGGACGTGAATTGCCGACCATGGACGAGGGGGAGATCTGCGTTCGAGGCCCCAATGTCATGAAAGGCTACTATAACAAACCCGAAGCGACCCAGGAAGCCATCACCCCGGATGGATGGCTCAAAACAGGCGACATAGGCGCCCTGGATGCGGAAGGATACCTCTACGTTCGAGATCGCAAAAAGGATATGATCATTATAAAAGGGTTAAAAGTCTTCCCAGCTCAAATTGAAGCCATCCTTTTGACCCACCCCGCCATTGAGGAAGCTGCCGTAGTGGGCATCCCCAGCGAAGATGGGGAAGAAATCATCAAAGCCTATTGTGTGCTCAAAAAGGGAGTTCACCTGGAAAAATCGGAATTAATGCACTTTATGAAGGAAAAGTTTGATCCCTACAAACGCCCACGGGATGTGGAATTCCTGGATGCCCTGCCCAAAAATGCCCTCCAAAAAATATTAAAGAGAGTTCTCAAACAAAAAGAAATAGAGAAGCAAAAATCAATAAAATCAACAATATCATAAAAGCTGCTTTAACCCCAGCCAGGGAACGCCTGTACCTGGTGGGAGGTTATTTAAGGGACCAATTCCTAAACAAGTCCAACCAGGATTTGGATTTAGCCTATCAGGGCCCCACAGAACCCTACGCCAAGAGTTTAGTCCGTCTGCTGGGGGGAACCCTGGTGACCCTAGATGACCTGACCCAGGTGTACCGGCTGGTCTTGCCCGTGGACAGATATCCCGTTTCCCAAATAGACATAGCTAAAATCCAAGGCAAAAATATCCAGGAAGACCTGGCTCGCAGAGACTTTAGAATCAATGCCATGGCCCTGCCGTTAGAAGATCGGAGAGCGAAAATCGAAGAGCGAAATATATTGGATCCGTTTGGAGGGCTCACTGATCTCAAAAAGAAGGTCGTCCGCTTAGTATCCCCCCAAGCCCTGGAGGAGGACCCTTTGCGGCTTCTTCGGGCCTTTAGAATTGCGGCAGAACTGGATTTTAAGATAGACCCAACGACGCTCAAAGAGATACAAAAACAAGCCTCCCTAATCAAAAAACCTTCCCCGGAAAGAATCCAGATGGAATTGATCCGGCTTTTGGAAACATCGGGAAGCTCAAAATGGCTCAGTGTGATGGATGAGACGAAACTTCTGACCCATTTATTTCCGGATCTTGAGCCTTCCAGACGCTGCGCCACTGTCTACTACGGCTCCGGAGGGGTTCTCAAACACACATTGACCACTGTCGAACGATTGGAATATCTGTTTCAGAATTTGAAAAAAATATTTTCTCATATTCATTCCCCTATTTCCTCCATTCTGCGAACAACTCCACCCAGCATCCTTAAACTGGCGGCCTTGCTGCATGACGTAGCCAAACCGAAAACAGCTAAAAAGATTGACGGGCGATTGAGATTCTTCGGACACGAAGAAGAAGGAGGCAAAATGGCCTCCCGCATCCTGGAGCGGCTTCGCTTCAGCCGCGCCCATACCCACGTCGTTCGCACGGCCATCAGCCACCACCTAAGACCTGGGAACCTGGCCGTCAATACGATTATTTCCGACAAAGCGGTATTTCGATTCTTCCGAGATTTGGGTTCCGTGAGCGTGCCTCTTCTTCTGGTTTGCTGGGCCGATCATTCCAGCTATCTCACCCCCAAACAACTCAAAAAGATCGAGCCCCGCCTGGGCAAAGAGCCCGAAGACTCCCTCCCTATCAAAAAGACGGGCATCCTAAAAACCCTCCGCCACCTGCAGGTAGTAGGCTATCTGCTCAAATGCTACTTCACGGAAAAGAGACTGGTTGCTCCTCTCAAACTTTTGGATGGGAATGAGGTCATGAAAATTTTGAAACTGAAACCAGGACCTCAAATAGGCCAGATATTGGATCGACTTCGAGA
>JACQJN010000121.1 GCA_016205085.1 Elusimicrobiota bacterium
CCTATGTCTCATAGATTCAAGGTCGGGACTGCTTAGCGACATTGCAAGTGGCATTGGCGCGGAAGCTCAGGGGTTAGAGCGGGCGTTTCATAAGCGCTAGGTCGCAGGTTCGAATCCTGCCCGCGCCACCGCCAATGCTCTATCAATGTTAGCTAAGTGTCCCTGATCGAAGATCGGGGACCAATGTCAGATGAAAAAATTCAACATTTATAGTTTGGTTTTTAGTGTCCTCTTGGGGGTTGTTTTGGGAGCTGGTGGCGTATATTGGTGGCTGGAGAAAAAACGAAGACTTCCGGTGCCGGCGGATCTGAAAGACGCGGTAGCCGGCCTTCCGATTTCTATCCATACCCCTCTCTCCAAGGCCATTGCTTTAAGGGATTACTCAAAGGTGGCGCTGGGAATGAGCAAGAACCAGGTCAAATGGTGGTCCGGACTTCCGGATGAGGTGGTCAAAGATGATGTCTCCCTGGATTTGGAGCATTGGTTGTACGGTCCCCGCGAGCCGATGGTACTGGAGACATCGGGGATTAAACAGGTGACCGTTCGTACCGACATGGTGGTAACCCTGAAGGATTCCCGCGTGGCGGATGTTTCCTGGGGGCAGCCCTTCAGTTATACCGAATTTTCTAAATGAGGCAACCTCAATCCCTCGCCTCTATCCACAAACAGATAAAAGAAAGCCGTTTTGTAGAGAGGCTTTGGGCCAAGGACCCATCCCTTTGGACTTCGGATCCCAAGCGTCAAAAGCTGATTAAGAATAGATTGGGCTGGCTTTTTGCTCCGGATTGGACACGGCGAAATATGGCGGAAATTTACAGTTTCGTCACGCAGGTAAAAGAGGAAGGCCTGACCCATGCCATCCTTTTGGGAATGGGGGGATCCAGCCTGGCTTCCGAGGTGTTGAGGGAAATATTCGGGGTTCTGCGCGGTTCGTTGAATTTATCCGTTTTGGATTCTACGGATCCGGCGGTCATACTTCAAAAGGAGAGACAAGTCGATTTAGATAAAACCCTTTTTATCGTTTCCACCAAATCGGGGACCACCACCGAGACTCTTTCCTTCTATAAGTATTTTTACGAAAGATTAGAGAAAAGTAAGGGAGACAAGAGGGGAAAAAACTTTATCGCCATTACGGATGCCGGAACCTCTTTGGAAAAGGAGGCCGTTCAAAAGGGATTCAGAAAGATCTTTTTAAATCCTGCGGATATAGGAGGGCGCTACTCGGCGCTTTCCTATTTTGGAATGGTCCCTGCGGCGCTGATGGGAATACAATTGGGGACTTTATTGGATAGGACGGATCGAATGGTGAAGGCTTGTCAAAATCCGTCTCCCATGGAAAATCCGGGTGTGGCATTGGGAGCGTCTTTGGCCGCCTGGGTTTTGGAGGGACGGGATAAGCTGACCTTCGTCATCTCTCCCTCGATGGTTCCGTTCGGCGCTTGGGTGGAGCAACTTTTGGCGGAATCGACAGGGAAAGAGGGGAAGGGGATCGTGCCGATTGAGGGTGAGGAGTTGGGTCCTCCGGAGCTATATGGAGAGGACCGTGTTTTTGTTTACTTAAAGTTTTTGCCCTCTCCTGATCCTGGACAAGAAAAAGCATTGGAAGACTTGGAGTCGGCGGGACATCCCGTGATCCGATTTTCTTTGGAGGCGCTTTCGGACATCACGGCAGAATTTTTCAGATGGGAGGTGGCTACGGTCGTGGCGGGGGCGCTGCTTAAAATTGATGCTTTTGATGAACCGAATGTTCAGGAAAGCAAAGAGTTGACCAAGAAGCTTTTGCAGGATTTTTCTCGGCTTAAGGTGTGGAGCGATCCGGACCCGGGGGATTGGCGCGCTTGCCTGGAACAGATAAAAGAGGGGGATTATTTGGCCCTTTTGGCGTATCTTCCCCGAACCCCTTCCATTGACACTCGTCTGCAGAGGCTTCGAATGGAGCTTCAAAAAATGAAGGCTGCCACCACGCTGGGTTACGGCCCGCGCTATCTCCATTCGACGGGACAGCTGCACAAGGGTGGAAAAAATGATGGAATTTTTATAATGTTGACGGCCCAGGACAAAGATGACGTTGCGGTGCCTGGGACTGACTATAGTTTCGGTATTTTGAAAAAGGCTCAGGCGTTGGGAGACTTTATGGCTCTTCGCAATAAAGGACGGCGAGTGGCCTGGCTGAATCTGGGGCAAGATGTGGAATCCGCCCTGGCGAGTTTAAACTCAAAAATTGGGGAGGTTGGATGCTCTCAAACGAAAAAAATCTGGTAAAAGAGTTGGACTGGGTGAATATTGCCTTTCTGACGGTGACACCCCTGGTGGCTTTCTTGGGGACTGGGGTCTATGTTTATCATGAAGGGGTGAGGGTTTGGGAACTATTAAACTTCTTTCTTTTCTTTGTTTTGACGGGACTTTCTATCACGGGGGGATACCACCGTTATTTTGCGCACCGCTCCTACGAATGCAATCCCATCCTTAAGTTATTCTACCTGGTGTTTGGAGCGGGCGCTTTTCAAAATTCGGCGCTTCGCTGGTCTTCGGACCATCGGGATCACCACAAATATGTGGACACGGAACAGGACCCCTACAGCATCATGTTGGGGGCTTTCTACGCTCACATGGGGTGGATTTTTTATAAGACCCCTCCGCATAAAAACTTTGACAATGTGCCGGATTTGATCAAAGACCCCTTGGTTTTGTGGCAGGATCGGTATTATCTGTTGCTTTCCAGTCTGGTGGGATTTTTTCTGCCGTGGATGTTGGGAGCCGCGGTGGGGCGTCCTTGGGGAGGTCTTTTATGGGGAGGATTCTTGAGGATCGTCATTACCCATCATATGACATTTTCCATCAACTCGATCGCCCACATGATCGGTTCCCAGCCCTATACGGTTGAAGATTCCTCGCGGGACAACTGGTGGTTGGCCTTCTTTTCCAACGGAGAGGGGTATCATAACTACCACCACCGATTCCAGGGGGATTACCGAAACGGGATCAAATGGTACCAATGGGATCCGTCTAAGTGGTTTGTGTGGAGCTTAAATTTCCTGGGACTCACCGCCCGTTTGAATCGCACTCCCGATGAAATAATTTTGAAAGCGCGGCTGGATACGGAGTTTAAACACAGGGGGCTTCATGGATGTTTATCTGACCCGAGAAGGATACGAGAAGCTAGAATCGGAGCTGCAGAGACTTAAAAAATTAAAAGTGGAGCTTTCCCGTGAAATCGGAGAGGCCATGGAACAGGGGGATCTCCGGGAGAACGCCGGTTACACCGCCGCCAAGGAGAGGCAGGCGGAAGTTTTGCGGCGCATCGCCGAGATTGATGAGAAGCTCAGGAAGGCTAAACTGATTGAAGAATTGAATGTGTCTAAGGATGAAATTAGAATCGGAGCGAAGGTGACTTTGAGGGAAAAAGAATCCGGGGAGGAATTTGTCTATATTCTGACGGGACAGGAGGAGGCCGATCCCGCCCGGGGTACTATATCCGTCCATTCTCCGCTGGCACAGGGTCTTTTGGGGCTTAAAGCCGGCCAAGAGGCGAAAATCAATTTACCCGCGGGTCTCAGGAGTTTTAAAATTTTGAAGGTGGAATAACAGTGTATGACTTCACCCAGTTTATGAAATGGGGTCCTGTCCCATTTTCCTTAGAAGCTTCAAGGATGGGACTGTACCTTTCATATTATTCTTAATGGAAGGGTAC
>JACQJN010000126.1 GCA_016205085.1 Elusimicrobiota bacterium
GCACTCAGTCCTCAGTCCTCAGCACTAATGTTGTCTGGGCCACCGAACCCCCCGCGGAGCCTGAAAATTCCCAGGAGTTTTCCGTAAAGCCTGAGATTGCCCAGCCCAAGCCTCCTTCCCTGGAGCCGGAGAGCAAAAGGAGGGTGACTCCCTATTTCAACATGACGCTTTCGGAGGGTACGTTTATTCCTTCCAAGGGAGACATTTTTACAGGGGGGCAGATGAACACCCATATGGGTGTTCTTTGGAATATAAGGGAAAACCATTCCTTGTTCGGGCTTTACAATTTCAAATACACGGGGCCCGCTTTTCAGCCCCAGGATGGCAGGGAGTTCCAGGACCGCTCCATCTCCCATGCTTTCAACTTTGAACACCGCTGGAAATTCCACAACATGCTCCGTCTGCGCCCCGGTTTGGCTTTGACCAGGGAGTTCAGGCGCACGGGGGCCAACGAGGCCTGGACGGAAGGCTTGTACAACATGAATTCTTTGGGGGGCCAACTGGCGTTGGATTACCTCTTCGATTACGAGGAATCTCCGGGATTGATCACATTCCAATGGCTGTACCGTCAGTTGAAGTTTCCCAACTACACCGATCTTCTGCGGGAGTTTCAGGGTGCGGGGTCCGCTTCGGAGCTGTCGGGAGGGCTTCAGGATCAAAAACTGCAACAGATATCCGTCCGCCCCAGCTGGAACAAGTATTTTCTGGGAGTGAGCTACTCCTGGCAGAGCTACGACAGCGAGAAGGTGGTGGAATCCAATGGGGTCTACGGCTCCACTGCCCAGAAGGACACAAATACCAGCTTTGATTTCGGGTTTAACCAGAGGCTGTGGCGGTTTGAACTCATGCCTTCCGTGGCCTACACCCTCCACCGTTCCAACCAGAACTTCCTGCGGTTCGCGTTTTTTGGAGACACGAGCCCGGTGTTTATCGCTCAAAATTATGACTACAACGAGCTGAATTTTACGATCCCCCTGGACATTTTATTGACCAAAAACCTGGCCTTGAGCGGGGGGTGGGGATTGGTTTTAAGGAGTTATACCGACCGTCCTCCGCGGGATTCCACCAACAACTATCTCACGGGCGAGAAACAGAAGAATACATTGAGCACCCTTTCCGGAGGATTGAGATTTAGGCTCAATGAGATCAGCCTGATGCGGCTGACCTACAGCTTGGTGGTGGCCTCCTCCAACAACCATTTTGAGCGGTACCTTCCTTATAATTACACCGGCCACAACCTAGGGCTCTCCTTTCAGCTTTCCTATTAGGTCCTAGTCCCTCCGTAGGTCCTATGGTCCTGTTATTGACAGACCCTACCCGATCGTGGTACAATAAGACACCACTTTTGCCATGTTGCGATTGCAAGTTAAAACATGGTAAAACATGGAGAAAGAACACTACTAGATGTACCTGAAATTCATCGAAATAGTGGGGTTTAAGTCCTTTACCGAAAGGACTAGGGTAGAACTGCGTCCCGGCATCACCGGCATCGTGGGGCCCAATGGCTGCGGGAAATCCAACATCATGGATTCGGTCCGTTGGTGCATCGGTGAAATGTCCTGGAAGTCTCTGCGCTCCGATTCCATGGTGGATGTGATCTTCGGAGGAACCTCTCGAAGATCTCCCCTCAACATGGCGGAGGTGAGCCTGACCTTTGACAACACCTCCAAACTCCTGCCGATCGATTATTCCGAGGTAACCGTCACCAGGAAAATATTCCGCTCCGGCGAATCCGAATATTTTTTAAACAAGACGCAGTGCCGCCTGCGCGATATCCGCGAGCTTTTCCTGGATACGGGAGTGGGGGAGGAGGGTTATGCTCTCATTGACCAGGGAGGGGTGGATTTTGTTTTGCATGCCAAAGCGGAGGAAAGGCGCGCGCTGTTCGAGGAGGCGGCCGGGGTGGCCAAGTTCAAGGCCAAGCGGGAGGAGGCTTTAAGAAAACTGGAGAGGGTGGAGCAGGACATGGCCCGCCTGGCGGACGCCATGACCCTTATCCAGGAGCAGATTAAGAAGCTGGATTCCGATGCCCGCAAGGCCAAGACCTACCAGAAGCA
>JACQJN010000129.1 GCA_016205085.1 Elusimicrobiota bacterium
GAAAAATTTCCCAGCATTTCAAAGAAGGTCATGTGCCGGAGGGTGGCGCCCACCTGGTCTATGTCGGTTGTCCTAAGGCATTTTTGAACGCTGGCGGCCCGGCTTAAATCCTTTTTCAAGCCAAGGAAATAGGGTTTGAATGGAACCATGCCGGCGGAGGTGAAAAGCAGGGTGGGGTCCCCCTGGGGAATCAAGGGACTGGAAGGACAAACTTTATGGTCCTGTTTTTTGAAAAAACTCAGGAATTTAGAGCGAAGCTCTGTGCTTTTCATGAATCGTGTGGGAAATTATAGCAAACAGGAAGACTCAACGCTTTTTGAGGTAGGTTTGAATGTCGTCCAAAGCGTCTTGGGCCCGGCCCCCGACCTCAGGGTCCCGGGTCAACTGTTCTAGGGCGTTTTGGACGAGAGAGAGGTCTAGTTGTTTGTGGATGCGGACTATATGTCCTAAACAGGTGGCGGCGGTTCCTCTTACTTCAGGGTCGGGATGCCGGAGGAGGTCTAAGCATTGGGTTTGCACCCACTGCCAGTCCGATTCATGGAAGGCGATTCGGACTAACGCGTCGCAGATGGTCTTTCTTTTTCCGGACCGCAAAGCTGTTTCGGCTTGCAGCCGTTTGATGGGACGCACTTTCTGGAACCGGATCATGGGTTCTGAAGGATGTTTCCTTTGCGGTCCGCCATTCCCGATTTGATGAGGGCTTGCTTCATTTCGGGAGTGAGTTCCGCCCAGGTCCGGACGTGGCCGTGGAACTTGCCGGGGAGGGTTTGATCCAAAACCACGAAATCCATTGTTTCCAAGTCAATTCCGATTCTGCGTGGGGAGGTGGGTTTGACCTGGATGGAATTGTCCAGGGCCATCTGGCCGTTTTGGGGTCCCGGGCTTACCTTTCCGAATGCGTTGGCATGTGGAGTCTGACCGTGTTTGGGCGAGGCTTCGTAGATGGGTTTGGCTGGAAAATTTACGCCGGCTGCCGTGATGGAAGGGCTTTCCGAGAATGTGATGTCGGGGATGCCCTGTTTCAACCATGCTTTTAGCTGGGGGGCGTAGCGTTCCTGACCGCCTATTTTCCAACCTGTATTTTCCAGGGTGATATAGTACTGTACGACGTTGGGCTTACCCATGTAGGCGTCGGGAGTTCTAGCGACCTCCAGGATTTTAGGTTGGTTGCCGTGGATCTCGACATAGGCGAAGACGCCTGAACGGCTTATCTCCTCTGGAGATTTTCCGTATTTAACACCCATATGGGCTTCCACCTGCCGCATGAAGTCGCTCTGTGGATTTTGGGGAAGTTGTGGTGCGAGTTCTAAGTCCGGTTTTCCAAATTCCAAAGATTCCACAAGGTGAATGGCTCTGTCTTTGAGCTGGAGCCTGGAGGATTCCGTCAGTCTTATTCTTTCGAGAGGCATGTCGGGATGGGATTTTATGACTTCGTCAGCCCATAGTTTGTAGAAAACAATTCCCTCGGCCATGGTTTGGGGTGTTTGCCACAATCTCTGATCCTTGGTCATGGCTCCCGGATCTACGAAAACGACGTCCCCGGCTTGACGGGGTACGCCGTTAACTACTTGGTCCTTGGTCAGAATCAAGGGCTGTGGGGAGTCCGCGCCTCCCCACCCGGCTTCTTTTAATCGTTGGATGCCATCCACTGCCTGTTCCAGGGTTTTCGGGGTGATAAGGCTGCTGGCTTCGGCGGGTGTCAATTCTTCAGGCAGTTTTCCGTTGAGTTTTTCCATGGCCCAGGAAGGGTTGCCCTTCCCTCCGATGTCCACCTCTCCGAAAACCTTGGGGGCCATTCCATCCTTGCCCAGAACTTTTTCCATAACTTGGGCTTTCTCTATTTCTTTTTGGAAGTATTGGATATCTTCTTTCCATGCTTTCGTTCCGGGTTGAATAGGGCTTTTGTACGTTTTGATCGCTACGGGTGCTCCTTGCAGATTGCCTTCGAAGACAATGGCGCTGGACCCGCTTCTGCTGAGAACGCTGGTCACTTCTACTGGGGGTAGGTGATTTTCGATTACATGTTGGCGATAAGATTCTGGGGCGTCGTTAAATTTTTCGGTTAAGAGGTTTTGAGTCTCTGATATTTTTGCAGGAGACACTTGCTCTGTGGGAATTTCTATGGATTTTTCGAGTGGGGTGGATGTTTGAGTTGCTTGGCCTTTCTCCGGGGTCTTTTTAAGACCTTTAGCGGTGAAGGGCAGCAAGAGTCCCATCATGACTCGGCCGCTTTCGGGTTTACCTTGGACAAGATCAGGAAGACTCTCAGCGGCGCTTAATCCGTAACTGCCTGTGAAATAGGCGGACAAAGCTTGATGGGTTGCCTTAGCCCCATCAATACTTAAGACCTCAAGTTTAGATGTGTTTCCGATTGTGGAGAGTTTTCCTATTTTCCCCAATGCTCCTAAACCACCTATCGTGGTCACGTTTTTTCCAATTTCCTCTCCGCCATAGGCCAGCCAACTGGCGGTTTTTAAGCCTATCTTTTCCACGCCTTGAGCCTTATTGGCTTTCTCAGCAATGCGAGCACCATAGGTCCCGGCGCCCAGGGTATTCAGGGCAAAATTTCTTTCCTCTTCCGTGACACCATGGTTTAAAATCTCTTTATAGGTTTGTTCTCCCACCCTTTCTGGAGTAATGCCCTGTTGTTCTAGTTCTTTCTCTCTGAGCTGGCGGACCCTATCGTCTAAAAGTATATCATCCAGAGGGTTGAGCATCTTTTTGGAAAGACCTGAAGGCAATACTCGACTCAGGCTGGCTTTCCCTTCTAGGACTTGTTGAGGGTTAGAATGTTGATAGCCTTCGTTGGATAAGTAAACTCCCATTCCCAGGTTATAGGCTTTTTCTCCCACAAAACCGAACAATCTTCCTACGGAGTTCAAACCGGTTGGCTCTAAAACATAATCGCTGGCCCCCTTGCCTATTTTGCCCAATGTCGATGTGCCTGGTATTTCTTCCGTGAGGGTCTGTTTGAGTTCGCTGTCAGAAAGAACCCAAGTTCCGTTGGCCAGCCGTTTATTGTGTCGAAGGGTGACGCTGGTTTTATTCTCCTGGGCTTTCCAAAATCCGGCTGGTTCCTGTTTTTGAGTTTCTTGCCATACCAGAAGACTTCCATCCGGGAGGTACTCTTTCCAGCGTTTTGGATTGTAGACTACCTGTCCGTTCGGGTGGATTTGTGCGGGCATCAGCACCACCAGGGCTTCTCCTTGGCTTTGCCCCTTAAATTTCGTGGCGTGATCGAACCGGGCTATTTCCGCAAGAATATAGCCGTCATTTCTCTCGTGAATGATTTGGAACGTGCCGGATTCTCCTTTAAGGAATCGGGCGGGTTTGATGTTGGGATCGATGTTATCGGTTCCATCTAGAAGCCATTGGGCCATCGCTTCGGGCTGTGTGGGAGCGATGGATTGAGCTATTTTTTTGGCTTGGTTTATTCGGTTCTGTCCCTGAGCTTTCAGGAGTGGTTCTATGTTTACTTCAGAAAACCGTGGTTTTTGTTTCGGGGGAGAGGTGTCTACGGTTGGAGTGGAGGTGACAGGTGAGGGAATCTTGATTTTAAGATCGGAGGAAATCGGAGCGGTCTTTTGAGTTTTTTGTTTTGGAGAGGAAGGGTTATGCGCTGGGATTAATTTTGGGGGAGATAATTGTTGCGTTTTGTTGGGGGCGCTTTCACGAAAGATTTGGTTCAGTGTGTCTCCTACGTTCGGATTGCCCGGATTTAAAGACTTCTGGGTTTGTCCCAACTGGGCTTGAAACTCCTTTTGTTTTTTAGGCTGAATGTTTCGGGAGCTGAGAAGCCGCTCTATCTTTTGTTTGGCGGCGCTTAGGGATTCCAGATCGCGGAAATAAGGGGGTAGTTTAGGCC
>JACQJN010000154.1 GCA_016205085.1 Elusimicrobiota bacterium
GGGTAAGAGATTGTATGTAGGAAGCCTTCCGTTTGATGTTACGGAGGATCAGCTTCATGAGTTGTTTGTGCCCTATGGGCAGATCGTTAGCACCAAACTGATCACAGACAAGTATTCCGGCCAATCCAAGGGATTCGGCTTTGTAGAAATGTCCAGTGACGCCGAAGCCCAGGCAGCCATTCAAAAGCTCAACGGCACCACAGTTGGAACTCGGCAAATTATCGTCAATGAAGCCCGTCCCATGGAAAACCGTGGCCCCGGTGGCGGTGGGTTCGGTGGTCGCGGCGGCGGTGGCGGCGGTGGGTTCGGTGGTCGCGGCGGTGGTGGTGGCAGTGGTGGTGGAAGAAAACCTCGCGGAAACCGCTGGTAAAATCAGCTAAAGATGAGATCCTTCGGACTTTGCCTATTAATGGTATGGGCCCTGTCAGCCTGCCAAAAACTAGGGTTAGGAGGAAAATCTCTCATGATTGAAAGCGGTTCCACCGTAAAGATTCACTACACCCTAACGGTTGATGGCAGTATATTAGACACTTCATCCGGGAAAGAACCACTGGTATACGTTCAAGGGGCGGGACAAATCATTCCCGGACTGGAAGAGCAGTTGAAAGGCATGCACACAGGAGATAAGGCAAAAGTTACCATCTCTCCTGAAAAGGGATATGGCTCCATTGACCCCAAGGCCTTTCAGAAAGTCCCCAAGAAAGCCTTTGGAAACCAGAAGGAGCTGCGGGTGGGATCTGTCGTGCGAGGGCAGCAGGGAGGGCAGCAGTTTCAAGCCGTTGTTTCCGCCGTCGGAGACCAGGACATCACTCTAAACCTGAATCATCCCCTGGCAGGAAAGACACTCGACTTTGAAGTTGAGGTCGTAGATATCCAAGCCCCCAAAACATAGGCGGTCAAGTTCTGCAGGCAGGCCCTAGGGGCATTGTGAGCAGTTTCCCCAAACTCACATCTTCCGAAGTTTGATATTCCGGGAGGCCGATTTTAATCTGCTCCTGGCTTACATCCATCCGATAGGTCCCAAACAGCTTATCCCAAACCGAAAAAACGGTGGAATAGTTGGAGTTGGTATGATCCCTCACTTCGGAATGATGGACCCTGTGCATGTCCGGGGTGACAAACCAAAGCCGCAGCGTATCTTCCAAAAATCCGGGCAGTTTTAAATTAGAATGCTGGAACTGAGCCGCCAGAAGAAGCAGCATCTCAAATAGGGCAGCCGCCGACACGCTGGGCCCCCACAGAGGATATAAAAACAGCCGATACACGGTAGACAGCAAAATCTCTCCCAGGTGAAACCGTGAGGCCGTAGTGACATCCAGATCTCGATCTGAATGGTGCACACGGTGCAATCTCCAGAGGAACGGCCAGCGGTGGTACGCCATGTGCCAAGCATAGGTGGCGAAATCAAGAAACACGATAGAAAAAACGATATTCCAAAAAGGCCCCACGCCATAGTAACTCATCAAACCGAATCCCTGATTGTAGAGCATTCGGGTATAGGCTACCACAATCCCTCCCAATAAAACGTTCACGATCAAAGCATTGGATCCCGCGATAAAAAAATTGATCCAATAGCGACGTAGTTTAGGTTCCACACATGTCTTAAAGGGAAATTTGTTCTCGATCCCCAAAAGAACCAAAAGTCCCCCCAAGGCCAGCCCCGATCGCCAATGCGCCAAGCTTAAAATGAATTCCATTGATCATTATCCTACCAAATATGTTTAACCTGAATTCCCCAGTTAGGGAATTCACCCGTAGGGCCGGCGCCGCTTGTCGGCGACGAGGTTATCCAGCGCCGCAGGCGCAAATTCAGTTGCACAAAATTATACAGTCGTTTCAGAAGAACCACGGTAGGCAACTGAATTTTTTGGGTTGACCCTGTTTAAATTTAGTACAATCACCGAACGCATCAATATACACCCTGAAATTCATAAACTAAAAACAGGAGAACCCAATGAAGAAACAAATAATGGTGTTGACATTCCTTTCGGCCGCAACACTCGCCTGCTACGGTTACACCCAAGCAGGAGAACATCCCAAGGAACATCCTACCAGCCACGAACATCCAGCTCAGGCGCAACCCGCAGGAGCCAGCCAAGAAACCGCTCCAGCCGCACAGCCTACCCAGTCTCAATCCACAACCCCCGCTGAACATCCCAAGAAAGAACACCCCGGCCACGAGCATCCCGGCGGCATGTCTCCTAAAGAGGTCAAAAAAACATTCACCAAAACGGTGGAGGAACACGTTGCAACCGAGTCTCGAAAATCAGACGGGGCGTTTAAAATCAACGACTCCACGCTCAATAAGGATTGGAATCTCCAACTCAAGAAAATCCACAAAAACAAAATTGCAAACTTGGGAGGAGATAAATTCTTTGCCTGCGCTGACTTTAAAGAAAAAAATGGTTCCAAAAAGAAAGTAGACCTAGACTTTTACATTCAAAAAGGAGCCGCAGGATGGCAGGTGGAAAAGGTCTTGATCCATAAAGTGGAAGGAAAGCCTCGCTTCACTTACAACGAAAAGAATGAGATGATCCCCGTTCAGTAAACACGCACGCCAAGGCTCCTCCCCGAGCCACGTTGACCACCTTCGATTTGCTGATCCGGCAATGAAGGCCGGCTCCCTGGGAGGAATAAAATACTCCAATGGAGGAGTAGCAATTCTGAAAATGGATCTCCCTATTCATCAGATAGGCCATCCATCTTCTGTCGGACTCCGCATAGCTCTGAACTATCCATTTCTTATAACTCTTAGACCCCTGTGCCGCCTTGTCCAAAGCTTTCTCCCAACGCGCCTGCGGCACATCCATTCCAAAAAGCACCCCCTCTCCCCCCGCGTCCTGATTCGGTTTTAAAACGAACCTGTCCTTGTTTTTTCTAACATAGGGGAAAAGATCCACCCCCACCTCTTCAGGGCTCTCCGTTTTTCTCTCCCATAGAACACGCGTCCAGGGGACATATTTCTTAAAGAGAGCAGCCTCCTGCCGTGAAAAAAGCGGTTGATACATTTTTGAAGTAAAACACTCCAGAATGCCCTTGTGATCGAACTCGCCCGTCAACCCCGGGAAAGAGCTTCCCCGACTCAAAAGCTCCAGAAGACCCGCATATCGGCGGTTTCCATCCCGCGAAAGACGAGCCATATCCTTAAACGGCATATCCCTATAAACCAAGCCCACACTCTTTCCATGAAGAAGCGTTCTCGAATCCTTGAGCCTTATCTGCCTGGGATGCCCATGATAGGCTTTGGCCCCCTTGCGCCTAAAACACTCCAATATCTGAGGCACCTCGCTGTAGCTGTCGTTAAACGGTAAGTCCTCCACAAAAGCGATGGGAATCCCTTCAGGCTCTCCCATCCAACGCCAGATATAATCCATCAAATCCGGAGGCGGTTTCAATCCCAGAGAAGCCGTGCCCAATCCCAATATTTTGAAAACAAATCTTTCCAATACTCGGACCCCCATGCAATGGAGATACAATCCCCCCAAGGCGGTCGCATTGGTTTCATATAAAACCGGCTCCTGATTTCCCGCCCTCAATCCCACATCCACCCGAATCAAAAGGTGTTGCCGGCCGAGGGGAAACGGAATTAATTTTTGAAACCACGATTCAGAGACAGGCCCCAGATGGCATATCTTGCGCAAGTCATAGGCGTCCCACCGATATAGCTCCGGAATTTTCAACTGAAACCGGTACACCGCACTCACCAAATCTTGCACCTCACCCACCCACCTTTTGGATAGAACGAAAGGCGTCAAGGCCAGGGGGTGTGGAACAATCGGAGATCGGGAAGAAGCTCGGTTTAGAAATTTTAAGGACTGGGCGGTCTTTTCAAAATCACGGATCAGGGCCTGGCGCGAACCAGGAGAAAGAGAAAGCAGCCGTTTTAACACCAGAAGTTCGGCAGGATGATTCATAAATCAAGGATTTTACCTTATATTGAAATAATGTAAAATCAAAAACCAATGTATAGCAAGCTGTTGCTTCTTTTGCCTCCATTGCTTCTTTTACTTCCCACACTAGCCCTGGCACAGGCCTTCAGGAGCTTCACCACCCATTTTGACAAGGTTGCGATCAAAGTGGAGGTGATCGCCTCGGGTTTGGATACGCCCTGGTCCGTAGCTTTCGGCCCTGAGGAGGAAATTTACATCACGGAAAGATCGGGCAGCATCAAAGTCCTGGAAAAGGGGGCTAGGGAGCCGTCGCTTCTTTACAAAATCTCGGAGGTATACCCATCCGGGGAAGGGGGTCTGATGGGATTGACCCTGCACCCTAAATTTGAAAAGACCAACTGGCTCTATGTCTGCTATACCACCTCAGGAGAAGGCAAGCTCATCAATCGCGTGGTGAGATTCAAACTGAAAGAAGATGGGGGGCTGGAAGAAAAGACCATCATTTTAGACCGCATCCCGGGAGCCCAGATACATGACGGCTGCCGCCTAAAGTTCGGCCCGGATGGGAAATTGTACGTCACCACGGGGGACGCTTCTCAAAAAAAGCTGGCACAAGACAAAAAATCTCTGGCCGGGAAAATCCTGCGGTTAAATGAGGACGGCACGATCCCTTTAGACAACCCCTTTCCCCAATCTCCCATCTACAGCCTGGGCCACAGAAACCCTCAAGGATTGGACTGGCACCCCGACACCCAAAGCCTTCTAGCCACAGAGCACGGCCCCTCCGGATGGGATGGCCCCGGAGGAGGCGACGAAGTCAACCTCATATTCCCAGGCAAAAACTACGGCTGGCCTATTCTACACCACAAAAAACATAAAAAGGGGTTCCAGCCCCCGCTTCTTTTATACACACCCGCCATAGCCCCCTCCGGCGCCTGTTTCTATAAAGGCACTCTTTTTTCCAATTTCCATGGAAACTTCTTTTTTGCGACCCTTCGCGGGAAGCACATCCAGAGAATAATCCTGCAGAACGGCATAAAACCCAAAAAACGGGAAAGGCTCCTGAAGGATGAGTACGGCAGGCTGCGGGATATTCAGACGGGCCCTGACGGAGCTCTCTACGTCCTCACCTCCAACCGGGACGGCCGGGGCGCAGTCCAAGCCGACGACGATCGCCTCCTCAAACTCACCCCCCTGGAATAAACAACCCGTGCTGGCAAGCTCAGTCAGGACCCCAGTACCTTCTTCGATGAAATCTTAAGGCTTGAATCGAACTCGTAAACAAGCGGAACACCCGTAGCCAAATTCAGCTCCATCACCTGCTCCTGGGTCAATTGATCCAAATCCATCACCAC
>JACQJN010000155.1 GCA_016205085.1 Elusimicrobiota bacterium
ACGGTAGAGAAAGCCCAGGAATCTGCCAATGATAGTGGTGCGGGGATTAAGAACATATTGATTCGGTTGTGGAATGTGCTTATGGGTTGGGCTGGTTTGGCGATTCGTGCTGCTGAGAATCCTGAGGTGATGCTCAGGCAATACCTGGATGAACTGAAGGCCGCAGAGCCCAAGTATAACCAGATGGTGGCCAGGGCTGAGCAGTTGAAGGCGAGTTTAGAGACCCAGATTGCACAGGATGAGAAGGATGTGAAGGTCAATCATGATATGGCGGTTGAGGCGCTTCGGTTGGCCAAGGAGGTGAGGGGAACAGGCGACGAGCAGGCGGCTTTGGCTTATGAGAATGAGGCGGAGAACTATATTAGCATGAAGAAGGTGGAGGAAGCCTCACTTGAGACGAACCATCAGCAGTATGCGCTTGCTGTGGAGAGCGTAGCCCAGGTGCAGAAGGAACGGGATGAATGGTTTAAGAATAAGGAGAGGGAAATCCAGGTGGTGATGGCTAAGATTGGGGAGCACAAGCGTGCCAAGGCCATGCAGGAGTTAGCCGAGATGAAGGTGAGCTTTAAGCAGGGGGATAGGACGGGCCAGTTGAAGGATATGAAGGACAATGCCTTTGCCAAGATAGATGAGGAGACGGCGGAGGCGAAAGGCAAGCTTCGATCTGCTGAGACATCCCCTGAAGAGAAGATGAATTTGATCCGGAAGAAGGTGGAGGAAAGGGGTGTGAAGGAGGAGCTGGAGAAGCTCAAGCGTGAGGTGGAGGGAACCAAGTAAGTACTTCTTTTAGTTCAACTCGTTGAAATGCCGCCCTTCAAAGGCGGCATTTTCATTTTTGATTTTTTGTAGAATTGTCGAACCCATGAATGTTTCTCAAATTAATGAATTGGCAAGGCGATATGGGACTCCTCTTTTTGTTTATGAAGGGCGGAAAATCAAGGAGCATCTGGGAATTCTTCAAAAGACCTTCAAACCCGTAAAAGGGGAGATTTTCTACGCCATGAAGGCGAATCCCCGCTTAGCTATTCTGCGGTCTTTTAGGAAGGCAGGCGTGGGTATTGAGGCTGTTTCCTGGGGGGAGGTACGGACAGCCCTGGGGGCGGGTTATAAAGGAAGGGACATCCTGTTCAATGGAAACGGCAAGACGGAGTCAGAAGTTGATTCGGCGGTTCAGCAGGGGGTGGAATGGTTCAATTTTGACGCCTTAGACCAGCTAGACATCCTGGAATGGGTAGCCAAGAAGCATAAACGTAAACTGTATGCCCTTCTGCGCGCCAAGCCTGAAATAAAAAGCGTAACCCATCCTCATCTGGCGGTAGGAGAGAGGGGGAGTAAGTTCGGGTTTTTGAGAGGGGAGATACCGGAAATTCTAAGATATGCCAAGAAGCTAAAATATGCGCTTCTTTCGGGTTTGCATACGCATTTCGGCTCTCAAATTTTAAATGTCGCCCCTTTTTTGCAGGCGGCCCGTTTCTCCCGTGATCTTTTTGAGGAGATCCGACAAGAAGGCTTTCCCATGGAAATGCTGGATTTGGGAGGCGGGTTCGGAATTCCTTATGCAGAGAAGGATACTTCTTTGGATTTTAAGGCCTTGACGGAAGGATATCGAGAGGTTTTAGCAGGTTTTCGGGGACGGGTGGTCTTTGAGCCGGGGCGGTTTTTAGTGGGAAGCGCGGGGGTCCTATTGACGAGGGTCGTTTCGGTGAAGAGAGGTCCCGGAGGGGATTTTTTGGTTCTGGATGCGGGGATGACCGAAAACATCCGCCCGGCTCTTTATGGCGCCCGCCACCGGATCGTTTCTATTGATGATGCGCGATTGATGATTGACTATACGGTGGTGGGGCCGGTGTGCGAGAACTCAGATTGTTTTGGTAATTTTAAGTTGCCAGAGATGAGGAGAGGAGATTTGGTATTGATTCTTGATTCGGGAGCCTACGGGAGTTCCATGGGCTCTATTTACAACAGCCGTCCTAGACCTGCGGAGGTTCTTGTCTTGGATGGGAAACTTAGCTTAATTAGGAAGCGAGACTCTTTGCCGTCTCTCTGGATGGGAGAGACTTAAGTAGTTTGTCTAATTCATACGGCAGGGAGAATTTCATGTCCTCTTCCACGGTCGCGAACTCTTCCACCTCTTTGACTCCAAAATTTCTGCGGCAGTAATCCACCACTTCCTTTACCAGAACTTCCGGTGCCGAAGCGCTGGCAGTGAGTCCCAAGTTTTTAATTCCTGTAAGCCACTCGTCTTTGATATCCGTAGCTCGTTCAATAAGATGAGAGGGCAGTCCTTGGGATTGAGCTACTTCGCACAAGCGAACGGAGTTGGAGCTATTGGGAGCCCCCAGAACCAGGAGAAGATCCACATGGGGGGCCAGTGCCTTCACCGCATTCTGGCGGTTTTGAGTGGCGTAACAGATATCGTCTTTATTGGGAGGCGCTAATTTTGGGAACCGGCGTTTTAGCACCTCGATGATTTCCCGGGTATCATCCAGGCTGAGGGTGGTTTGGGTCAGATAAGCCACCTTGTCCGGATTTTTCACGGGTGCTTTTTCCGCATCCTCTTTGGTTTCCAGCAGAACGATGGAATCGGGGGCTTCTCCCAGTGTCCCTATGGTTTCCACATGGTCACTGTGGCCGATAAGAAATATGGTGTATCCCTGTTTGGCGTATTGTATGGCTTCCAGGTGCACCTTGGTTACCAGGGGACAGGTGGCATCTATCACTTTGAGCTTCTTCTCAATAGCTTCCTGTCGAACTTGAGGGCTGATTCCGTGGGCTGAAAAGATAAGCCAGGAGCCCTCCGGGACGGCGGAAAGTTCTTCTACAAAGATGGCTCCCTTTTGACGTAATTCGTTCACGACATAGCGGTTGTGGATGATTTCGTGGCGAACATAGACGGGTTTGCCGCAGACTTCCAGGGCTTTTTCCACCACATCGATGGCGCGCACCACGCCGGCACAAAAACCGCGCAGCTTGGCCAGAAGTAGTTTTTCAACTACCATGTGACGGTTTCCACTGTATTTTTCTTAGATCCATTAGTGGCGGGGGCGTTTGCTAGCACGCTGGCCCTCCCTTCGGGGGAGGACCCGGCTGGTACCCGTAGCGCTGCGGAGGGTGCCAGTTCCGGATAGAGTTCGAGAGCCTTTTGGATCACTCCGGCCACATCCAGTTTGAGATTGGCCCGTTGCACGGCTTGAGGGGATTGTTCCACAAACTGGTCTGGAATTCCATGGGTTTTTAGACTAACGTGATGGATGGCTTCGCTGTTGACCGTTTCCAGAACAGCGTTTCCGAATCCACCCATCGTCAGGTGTTCCTCTAGAGTTAGGATCCTGGAGGTTTGCTGGGCCACTTGGCGCAGAAGTTCCGTATCGATGGGTTTGGCGAATCGGGCATTCGCTACCCCGCAGTCAATGCCGCGTTCCGCCAAAATTTCCGCTGCTTCTAGGGCTACGGGAACCATGGAGCTGTAGGCGAATAGGGTGAGGTCTTTGCCTTCTCTTAGCCATTCCCCACGGCCAATGGGAATTTCCTTCAATTCTGCGTCGAGAGGGACGCCTACACCCATTCCGCGAGGATACCGGATCATAAAGGGCTTTCCGGAATAGATGGCGGTAAACAGAAGGTGCTGCAGTTCATTCTCATCCTTGGGGGCGGACACTGTCATATTGGGGATGCAGCGGGAATATGCAATGTCGTAAATTCCTTGATGGGTTTTCCCATCATCGCCTACCAAACCTGCACGGTCCACGCAGAGGGTTACGGGAAGGGCCTGAAGACACACATCATGGATCATTTGGTCAAAAGAACGCTGCAGGAATGTGGAGTAAATGGCTACCACCGGCCTTAGGCCTGCCTTGGCCATTCCGGCTGCCATGATGACCGCATGTTCTTCCGCAATGCCAACATCATAGACCCGATCGGGAAATTGTTTTTTGACTTCTACCAGAGCCGTTCCCTCCAGCATGGCGGCGCTGATGGCCACGATCTTTTTGTCTTTTGCCATGAGCCGGATGAGAGTCTTGGCGAATACTTGAGAGTAGGTGTAGCGGGGAGCATTTCCCACCGAGGCAGCCACCGGAGCTGGCGGATGGGGGTCCCCCTGCTGGGGGACCGCCGGTCCCCGGAGCTCTGCGGAGGGGGTTCCGGGCTGGTGAAACTTGCAGGGATTTTCTTCCGCCAGCTTGTATCCCCGGCCTTTGTGGGTCAGGACATGCAGCACTACCGGGGTTCCATCCTTGGATGCTTCCTTGACCCTTTGCAGGGATTCCTCAAGATCTTGCTGATTGTGACCATCGATAGGTCCCAGATATCTAAATCCCATCTCTTCCCAAATAAGGTTTGAAAAAAAGAGTCCTTCCACGGAGGTTTTGATCTTGCGGGCGATTTCCCAGGCTTGGCCGCCATGGGGAAGTTTTTCGAGAAGCCATTGCCCTGTTTCGACAAGATGGCGGTAGGTGGGATGAAGGATCAATCTATTTCTCCAGTGAACCAGCCACCCCACGTTTTCTGAAATGGACCATCCGTTGTCGTTAAAAACCACCACCAATCGCTTGGGTTTCGAGTGGACGATGTTGTTTAAGGCTTCATAGCTGGTGCCTGAAGTCAGAGCCCCATCTCCCACGATGGTTATCACATAAGGTTTTTCGAAATCTTCCTGGAGAGCAATGGACATGCCCATGGCGTAGGCCAATCCCGTCCCGGCATGGCCGGCGGCTAGAGTATCATGAATACTCTCCTTGGGTTCCGCAAATCCGGAAAGCCCTCCCGGAGTGCGGATGGAGGGAAACTGCTCCCTTCTTCCCGTTACAATTTTATGGGTATAACATTGATTGGAAGTGTCCCAGACCAATTTGTCTTTAGGGCTGTCAAAAACGCGATGCAGGGCCAGCGTCAATTCCACTATGCCTAAGTTGGAGGCCAGGTGGCCGCCTCTCTTGGTGATGGTTTCGATGATCATGTCGCGACATTCTTGCGCCAGTTGCGCGACTTCTTCATAACCAAGCGGCTTTAGGTCTTCCGGGCCATTAATTTTGTCCAATATTTTCATCTCTTTTCTCCTGGTTCCTGTCTACTTTCTACTATCTACTGTCCTTTAGTGGTCTCTCTCAATAATATAATCCGCCAAATCATGCAGCGGTTTCGCCCTGTCTGCTAAAGGTTTCAATGCCGCGTGCGCTTTTTGAGTGAGTTCTCGGGCCATTTGTTTTGAGGTCTCCATGCCATACAGGGATGGGTAGGTCAGTTTCTTATTTTTGGCGTCACTTCCTTTCTTACCCAGCTTCTTCTTGTCTCCGACAATATCCAGGATGTCATCCGCAATTTGGAAAGCCAGTCCGATGCATTGTCCATACGATTTCAAAGCGAGCCTCTTGGGAGAGGAGGCCCCGGCAAGAATGGCTCCCGCCTCCAGGCAGGAGGTGATCAGGGCGGCGGTTTTGTGCCTATGGATGCGCTGCAGAAGTTCCTGTGCTTTCCCAATGTTCCCATTGAGATGGAGGCCTTGAGCCTTAAGATCTTCCACTTGTCCGCCTACCATGCCGCAGGTTCCGGCTCCGGAGGCAATGACCCGCACCACTTCTGCATTGCCGTTATTCGCGATCAACTCAAAAGCATAGGTCAACAGACCATCGCCAGCCAGGATGGCGGTGGCTTCCCCGAAAACCTTGTGGTTGGTGGGTTTGCCGCGCCTTAAATCGTCATTGTCCATCGCGGGCAGATCATCGTGTATCAGGGAATAGGTATGGATCATTTCCACTGCGCAGGCAGTGGGTAAAACTTGTTTGGCGTTGCTTCCGCAACATTCCGCGGCCGCGATCACGAGGATGGGTCTTAGGCGCTTGCCGCCGGCAAATAGAGAATATCGCATTGCTTCTCTTAGGACATCGGGTTCTTCGGGCGGCCCGTGACGGAGGTAACGATCTAAAGCCTGATCCACTTTCCGAGCGCGCGTTTCAAAGTAGGTTTTGAGTCGGGTATTCATCCCTTCAGAAGATTCTCAACAAACCGGGCCAGTTTTTGGGCCCCTCGACGTTGGCGCCAGTAAAGCCGGATCAAAGACGGCAGATTCGCACTATGGCCCAGGGCGTACTGGAATAAAGCAGCGGGGTTTTCTCCAATGGGGATCTCCGCCGGGATGGAATCGTGAAGCTCATCCAAGATCACTTTGACGGCGATGAAATTGGCTCCTTTTTTTTGAGCCCAGGCCTTCAAGATTTCCGACTCCATATCTACGGCGCAGGCTCGCCACTTTTCTCCCACTTCCTTCTTTTTTTCCGGGGTGGACAGGACATGATCCGAAGAATGGATATTGCCGAAAGAAAGCGAGACTCCCATTTTTTGAGCTGCCGCTTTTGCTTTTTCAATCCATTCCGATTCGGCCCCCCTTAAATCCACCACCATATCTCCGAACTTTAGATGCGGCTGTAGGGCTCCGGCGAATCCCGCGCAAATGACCAAGCTGGGGTTCCCGCGTAGCGGGACAGCGCGGAAATGGTTGGAGGTCGGGAGACCGGAAACCGTGACTATTTCGGATTTTGTACCATAAAGGCTATCGAGGACCTGTTGCGCCGAAGCGGCACCCATTCCCGTTTGGATTATTGTGATGGATTGTGA
>JACQJN010000008.1 GCA_016205085.1 Elusimicrobiota bacterium
AAATAATGAAGATAAAATACGTATTGATGGCGGTGTGTTTTGGGGTGTCCTCTCCCCTTCTTGCCGAGCAGGAAGAAAATCCTGTCGAGGTGACGGAGTCTACTCCCAGTGAAACTTCTTCTACCGCGCCGGTGGAGCCTTCCATCCGCGAGGAAATACCTGAAAACTTTGCCACATCTTGGAAGGATGCTTCGATGGAGGAAAGGGCCGCTTTTCTAGAGGCGAATCCTGAGCTTCGTACCAAGCTCCAGGAGAAATGGGATAAATCCGCGGCTGCTCAGCGCAAACAGTCGTTGAAGGGATACGCCGTCGCGGCGAGGGCTTTAAAACATAAATGGCAGGAGGCTACGCCGGAAGAACGCATTGCCTTTTTGGATGTCCATCCCGACATACGCAGAAGGATTAGGGAAACATGGGACTTGCTGACCCCGGAACAAAGGGCGCAATTGGTACAAAAGTATCCTTCCATCGTTCGCAGAGCCCTGCACCATGCTTGGGCCAGCGCCACCCCGGAAGAGAAGGCGGCTTTTTTAGAGGGCCACACCTCGTTCCGCGAAAAAATTAAGGAGATTTGGGAAATGGCAAGCCTCTCTCCCCATAAGACTTGGGCGGAGACTACCCCTCAGGAAAGGGCTTCTTTTTTAGAGAAGCAATCCCAGCTTCAGGACAAGGTACGGGAACGTTGGGAGAAGGCCACCCCCCCGCAACGAGCACAATTGGGCAGAAGTTGGATGGGTTGGAAGATTAAACCTGCTCCAAAAAAGAAGTAGCCAGTAATTTCGTGACAGTGCCTAAAGGGACGTTTAGCCTCTTTCGCTCCGTCCGATTCAATATCTTCCTGTTTTCTATCTTGGCGGGTTCCTCTGCCTTGGGCACATTTTTGCCTCAAGTAGGGGAGGCACCTGAGAAAGTGGAGGCCTTCCTGCTCGCGCACACGGCGTGGGGTCCTGTTCTAAATTCTCTGGGACTTTTCAATGTGTACCATAGTTTTTGGTTCATGGGCCTGCTGGGGTTGATGGCCTTCGATATCGTGGTGTGTAAGCTTTACAAGACTCCTCCGGATGCAGGATTAAACCACCTTCCCCCGGAATTCAGTGTCCAGGAAAAACCAGATGCCCGCCTAGAGGCGGTATTGGATCTTAAGCCTTATCGCTCTCAATGGAAAACTCCCCAAACCGGCAAGGCGCTGGAGCATGTTCTTCTTGGATTTTTTGAAAAACGAAGATACCATTTGGAGTATTCCCAGTCCTCGGGCGGGGTGCGGCTATGGGTTGGCACTCGACACCGCATGCAGAGGTGGGGCTCCTACGTTTCCCATGTCAGTTTGGTGGTGGTGCTTTTGGGAGCGCTCATAAAAACCATTTTCGGATTTGAGGAAATGGTTCCGGTATTGGAGGGAGGATCGAAACTGGCGGAGCATATGCCCTGGGAAATTTATTTGGACCGGTTCGAGGTATCGTATTATCCCGGGACGATGACTCCCAGCCGGTTCAGTTCCGCGCTAAGGGTTTATGAGAAAGCGAGTTTGAAGAGAGCGCCTGATGGAAAGGATTGGTATGAAGAAGATCCCTTTGAAGAAGGACGTCTTCTGGCTCAAAAGACCATTTTGGTGAATGATCCCTTGGTGCTTCCGGCTGGACCTGGGAAGTTGGGGCGAGTCAAGATTTATCAAGCCTCCTGGGGGGCAGGGGGCATGTTCCGTAGTGTCATGTTGAAAATAGGGGAGCGGACACTGGAGATTCCTCAGAGGACTCCCACGCTTGTTCCGGGGACTGCAATCCGGGTGGAAGCGGATATGCTGCTGCCGAGTTTTGTCGTGGCCCCAGGCAATCGTGCCGAGACCGATTCGCTGGAGTTGAAGAATCCTGCGGTCAGGTTCATTTTTCATCATCAGGGAAACAAGACCTCTCCTCTTTGGCTTTTTAAAAATTGGCCGGAGCTTTGTTTCGCGGAGGGAGAAAACGGAGTTCTACGCCACGCGCCGCCCCCTCCCTTCCGGTTGGCTTCCGTGGAACCCATTTTATTTTCAGGGCTTCAGGTGGGTTATGACCCGGGATTTCCCGTTGTTTTGGTGGGATCCTTGGGACTTTTGGTGGGCCTTTCTTCTTTATTTTATCTTCACCGTCGGAGGGTCTGGGTGCTGATGAAACCCGGCGGATCCGGTTCCGCTGTTTTGGCGGGTGCGTGGAGTTCCAGAGGCCCCCGAGATTTTCAGAAAGAGTTCGATGGAATGATGACGGAGTTGAAGGTTCACATGGGAAGTCTTTCGGAGACGGATCGCTCTCGGAAAAAACATGGGGAGTTGAACAGAGTTTAAGGAGAAAACTTATGGAAATAGGATTCTTTAAAACGGCGGCGGCATTGTACACCGTTTCCATGGTGTTGTCTTTCGGCTATCTCTTATCTAAGAAAGAGAGACTTAGTTTTTGGTTGTGGAAGATTTTGAGCGTGGGGCTCTTCTGTCATGTGGTCAGTTTCATCCTTCGGACGAGGACCTTTTGGCAGATACCAGAGAACCGTTATTTTCTGCCCATCAACACATTTTTCGGCGCGCTGTCTTATCTGGCCTTGGCTGTGGCGCTGGTCTTTTGGGTGGTGGAGGGAAGACATCGGTTGAATATTTTGGGAGCGTTTGTATTGCCTTGGGCGTGCTTGGCTTCCGGTGCCGCGGTGGTGTTCGCCGATCCCGCCATTTCGGGATTGGTGCCGGCCCTGCAAAGCTACTGGATCAATATCCACCCCATGGTATTGATGACGGCCTACGCGGCTTTCGCCAATGCCTTTGGCGTGGGGTTGGCGCTTTTGATCCAGGAGCACCAGGTGAAGTCCCGCAAACCTTCTTTGTTGTGTTACCGGCTGCCTGCCATTGAAGATCTGGATCAACTCAACTATCGCATCATCGCGGTTTTTTTCCCGGTACTGACCATCGGCATCATCATGGGTGGGGTTTGGGCCTATAACGCATGGGGCCGGTTTTGGGGATGGGATGCCAAGGAGACCTGGGCCCTGATCACCTGGTTTGTGTATGTCATTTACCTCCACATGAGATTTTTTGGCGGGGTTCGAGGTCGCAAGACGGTCTATGTTTCCATGCTGGGTTTTGCCAGCGTGATTTTTACGTTTGTGGGAGTGAATTATCTAAGCGAGCTGCATGGATACCTATCTAGCAAGGGCTGATGAATATTGTTCTTGCGGGGTTAAGTCATAAGAGTGCGTCTGTCGCTTTGAGGGAGGCTTTGGCGGCCGTGGGGGTTCCAACTGTCCTGGAGAGGCTCGCCGCAGAGGGCTGGGAAGAGATGGTCGTCCTATCTACCTGTAACCGGTTCGAGTTGTATACCAGCACGCTGGCCCTCCCTTCAGGGGAGGACCCGGCTGGTACCCGAAACTCTGTGCAGGGTGCGGCCACCTACAATGATGTGGAAACGATGCGGCAACTGCTTGAGTTTATGGAGAATCTGTGCGGCCAATCTTTAGGGCAGGTGGTTTATCAAAAATCGGGACAGGAAGCCATCCACCATCTTTTTTCGGTGTCGGCAGGATTGGATTCTTTGGTGGTGGGGGAGGCTGAGATTTTGGGCCAGGTCAAACAGGCTTATGAAATCAGCCGCCAGATGGGGCGGACGGGAAAGTCATTGAATACCCTGTTTCAGAGGGCGCTCTACGTGGGAAAATTGGTTCGCAGCCATACGGGAATTTCCACGGGCCAGACTTCCGTGGCCAGCGTGGCCGTTCAGTTGGCTCAGAAGATTTTCGGATCTTTATCCGAGAGCCAGGTTTTAATTTTAGGCGCGGGAAAGATGGCGGAATTATCCGCTAAACATCTATTGAGCGGGAATGTGAAGAGACTTCTGGTCTCTAATCGGACACGGGAGAAAGGGGTGGCTCTGGCGCAGAAATTTGATGCGGAAGCTGTTCGTTGGGAAGCGTTTCCTCAGCTGTTGGAGCAGGTAGATATCGTGATCGCTTCCACGGGTTCCGCAAGGCCCATTCTCACGTCGCAACTGCTGGGGCCCGTTCTTTCTTCTCGCCGCGGACGTTCCCTGTTCCTGATCGATATCGCCATGCCTCGGGATGTGGAGGAGTCGGTGTGCCGCTTGGAACACGTTTATCTCTATACCTTGGAGGATTTAAAGGAGATCGTAGAGGAAAACGTTTCTAAAAGAAGGGAGGAGTTTGCAGGGGCGAGGGTTTTGGTGGAAGAGGAGCTTTTGAAATTCTGCGAAAGAGATAAGACACGGGTTTCCTATGTTGAAAAGACTCAGGCTGGGGACGCGCGGATCTAAGCTGGCGCTGGTTCAGTCGGAATGGGTTCGATCTCGGATTTTGGAAAGGTTCCCTAAAATGGAGGTGGAACTGAATGTGATCAAAACCAGCGGGGATCAGGATTCTTCTCAGCTTATTTCGAAGGCTTTGTTTGTCAAAGAGATCGAGGAGGCTCTTTTGCGGGGGGAGGTGGAGGCGGGGGTGCATTCCGCCAAGGATTTGCCGGCGGAGCTTCCCTCGGGTTTAGAGATTGCTGCGTTTCCTCCTCGAGAATCTCCCTGGGATGTGCTGCTGATGCCGAAGGGAAAGCGAACCATTCAGGATTTGGCGGTTGGGACATTGGTGGGGACTGCTTCTTTGCGGCGTGAAATTCAGCTTAAGGCATTGAGATCGGATTTCCGGTTTGCTCCTATCCGTGGAAATGTGGATACCCGTCTTAAAAAATTGGAGTCGGGGGAGTTCGGGGCACTCGTTTTGGCGGAGGCCGGACTTAAGCGGTTAGGTCTGAGGGATCGGGTGAATGCCGTTTCTTGTCGCGAAGTGGTGCCGGCGCCAGGACAGGGGGCTTTGGCACTAGAGGTTCGGTCTGATCGAATGGAGGTGTGTGAGATTATCGCTTCTTTAGATCATGCTCCTACCCGGATGCAGGTGGAGGCAGAGCGGGTGTTCTTAAAACGGGTGGGTGGGAGTTGCCGATTGCCTTTAGGGGCTTTGGTGGAGCCTAAAGGCTCTGGAGTGAAGATTTCAGTTTTTTGGTCGGATTTGGAGGGGAAATATCCCGTCTATTTGACGGAAAATGCGGAGGCAAAACCGGAAGCTATCGCTTCGGTCATCCGAAAGTTAGCGGAGCGCGTACTTACAGAGGAGGTAAAATGAAAATAGTTTCATGGGTATTGGGTTTGAGTTTGTTGGTTCCTTTCTTGGGGCTAGCGGACCAGGGGCATGAGCACGGGAAAGCTGCGGGAATGACGACTTTGGTTGGGGAAGTGCTGGATCTCAATTGTTATGTTCCCCATGAGGGACAGGGGAAGGAGCATTCCAAATGCGCCATCAAATGTATCGTGGCTGGAGCTCCGGTGGGACTCCTAGTGGAAGGGAAAGTCTATCTTCTTATCGGGAAGGACCATGACATGAACCTGGCCAAGATGTTGGGGCCTTTCGGAGGGCAGAATGCCAAGGTTTCCGGAGCGTTGACGGAGAAGGGAGGTGTGCGGTTTTTTATTGTGCATAAAGTCGAGAAACCTTGATCCATCTATATCATCTTCACCCCATTGTCGTTCATTTTCCGATCGCCCTTTTATCCACGGCCATCGGGCTGGAACTGTGGGCTTGGAGATCGGATAGGGAACAGCGGAGACTCTTAAGTTCTCTTTGCCTTCGATTGGGGGCGGCGGCCGCTCTCCTCGCGGTGGGTACCGGTCTTTTGGCGGAGGAATTGGGACCGCATGTCCCTGAGGCCTGGAGGGTGATGGAGTGGCATGAGAGAATGGGCTTTGGGGTGGCAGGGCTTTCGGTGATCCTGGCGGTCTGGCCATGGAGAAAAGGATGGTTGTATGTGTCAGGCTTGATGGTGCTTTTAGGCTTTGTTTGTGCCGCAGGTTATTTGGGTGGAAGGCTTGTTTTTGAATTTGGAGTTGCCGTCTAGTAGCCGGAATTTTACTGGCCTGCCGAATATGGGAGCCCGGGCTTTCTGGGCTCTCAAACATCTTCGTGAAAATCCCGCCGCACCTCGTCACGTCCCTCTGGGACTTCAATCGTCCCTGGACTCCGGACAGGGGCTGGTGCTTCATGGTCCCCGAAGCGCTGCGAAGGGGGCCGCCCGTGTATTCTTCATATTAAAAACTGAAGAGGAACTGGAGGATTTGGAAAGAAGTCTCCTGTCCTTATCTCTCATCTGGGAGGTGAAGCCAGGGAGGGTGGTTCGTTTCGGAGAGGATCCGCGGGACTGGCCCGCGGCTTTGGAAGGGATGGTTCAAGGGGCCAGGCTCATCCTCCTTTTGCCGAAGCTTCTCCGGGAAACATTCCCTGCGCCGGAGAGAATTCAAGATTTTAAGTTTTTCTTGCGTCCGGGTGGATCCTTTCCTCGTTCCGTCCTTCTTCAGATATTGCTCCGCTTCGGGTACAGTCGGGTTTCCTTTGTCGAAGATGCGGGAGAGTTTGCGGTAAGAGGATCTGTGGTGGACGTGTACAGCAAGATCCATCCTGGAGCGGTGCGGCTTTCTTTTAAGGAGGATATTTTGGAATCCATACGGATCCTGGATCCGGAGACTCAGAGGACTTCCGAATTTTGTGAAGAGGCCCTTTTGCTTCCGGTTCGATGGGGACCTTCCTTGGGACTAAATAGCTCTTTCCTCTCATGGGCCGGCGCTCAGGATGCCTGGCTCCTGGAGGATGCATTGGAAGAAGGTCAGAAATTGCCGGGGCAGGTTTTTGTTGTTGAAGGAAATGCATCGCAAGGATCCTGTCATGCTGGCCCTCTCCGCGGAGCTTCGAGGACCAGCGGTCCCCATGAACGGGGACCCCATCCGCTGGATTTCGGCGCTAGGGGCAATTTGAAATTTCAGGGCAATCTGGATCTTCTAGCACAAGAGATAAAGAGCTGGAAGAAAAAAGAGTGGCAAGTGTTTCTTTTCTGTTTGAATCTAGGAGAGCAGGAACGGTTGATGGAGTTGCTGGAGCCTCGGCTTGCTCCTGGCGATTGCCAGTTTTTGGTGGGACCTCTTTCAGAAGGTTTTCTTCATCCTGCGGACAAGCTGGTTGTTCTGGCCGCCAGCGAGATTTTTCAGCGCTCCTACCGTTCTTTAAGTTTGAAGCCCTACCGGACGGGTTCTTCCCGAAGATATCGATGGACCGATCTGAAATCAGGAGATTTTGTGGTGCATGAAGATTATGGGGTGGGGCGGTTCATGGGAATTCATTCTTCGGAAGAATCCAGGCAGGGTCCCGGTTTCCGCTCTCAGGATTGTATCCTGGTGTCCTACCGTGGAGGAGACAAATTGTATATTCCTCTGCATGAGTTTAAGAAAATTCAGAGGTATGTGGGAGCGGAAGGGAAAGTTCCCCGGCTTTCTTCTCTCGATCGGAGATCTTGGGAGGCGGTTCGTGAGAGGGTGCGGGAGAATGTTCGCGAACTGGCTGAAGAGATTTTAAAACTGGAGGCGGCTCGGGCGGCGGTGCCGGCGCATCCGTTTATGCCGGATGCTCATTTGGAGAAGGAATTCGAGGCCTCTTTCCCTTATGAAGAGACTCCCGACCAAAAACGCACGATACAGGAAGTGAAAAAAGACATGCAGAGTTCCATCCCCATGAACCGGATTGTGGTGGGGGATGTGGGATTCGGCAAGACGGAGGTGGCTATCCGGGCCGCTTTAAAATGCGCATTGGGATACAGGCAAACCGCCCTTTTGGTTCCTACCACGGTCTTGGCGGACCAGCACTTTCGCACGTTCAAGAGCCGACTGGCGGATTATCCCATCCGAATCGGAATGTTATCCCGCTGGGTCGCTCCCCAGGAGCAGAAAAAGCTGCTCTCTCAGATTAGACAAGGAAGTTGTGATATTGTCATCGGAACGCACCGCTTGTTCCAATCCGATGTTCAGTTTAAGGAGTTGGGACTTCTCATTATTGACGAGGAGCATCGGTTCGGGGTCCGGGACAAGGAAAGGCTAAAGGCTCTTAAAAAAAATGTGCACACCCTGACCTTGTCGGCCACTCCTATTCCTCGGAGTTTATATCAAGCCTTATCGGGCTTAAGGAGTATTTCCCTGATTCAAAGCCCTCCCGCGGGAAGATTGCCGATTGTGACGGAGGTGGGGTCCTGGGATGAAGAAAAAGTGGTGGAGGTGATTCAGCGGGAGTTGGATCGGGGAGGACAGGTATATTATGTGCACAACCGAGTGGCCACCTTGCCGGCGAGGTTCAAGTATCTCAAAGGACTTTTGCCGGAGGTAAGGTTTTGTATGGCTCATGGGAAACTTTCGACGGCTCAATTAGAGGAAGCGATGTGGGAATTTTCCAACCGAAAATTTGATGTTCTTCTTTCCTCTACGATTATTGAATCGGGGCTGGATATCCCTTCTGTCAATACCCTGGTGGTGGAAAATGCCCATGAGTTTGGGCTGGCTCAATTGTATCAGCTTCGAGGCAGGGTGGGACGTGAAAAAACGCGAGCCTGGTGCTATCTTTTCTATCCTCAGAAACTGCCCTTAACGGAAGAGGCCCGCAAGCGTTTGTCGGCGCTTCAGGAATTCGCGGAATTGGGGTCTGGATTTCGTTTGGCGATGCGGGATTTGGAGATCCGGGGTGCAGGAGACCTTTTGGGAGCCCGCCAGCATGGGTTTTTGAATGCGGTGGGACTGGAGATGTATTGTGATCTTCTCAATCAAGAGGTGGCCCGTTTGAGGGGCAAGGATGGGGTTCCCATGGAGACACCCTTGAAAATGGATCTAAGGATTTCAACTTATATCCCGGAGGAATCTATGCCGGATGAAATGGAAAGGCTCAACTTCTATAAACGTCTTTTGAATGCTACTCCGGAACAATGCGCCTCTCTTAAAGAGGAATTTTTGGATCTTTGCGGAGAAATTCCGGAGCCTGTCGAAAATCTTTTTTCCCTGGTTGCTTTGAGGGCTTCGGCTCAGGAATGCCAAATAAGATCTATCGCCCAAAGAGAGGAATCTGTGGAGATTTATTTTAAGCCCGCCGTTTCTTTGGGGGTGGAAATCCTGAAGGGTTGGGAGAAATTATACGGACAGAGTCTGGCTTTTCTATCCTCTCCCCAGGGAGACGGCATCCGGGTGAAGGTTCCGGGAGAGGTCTCGGTGGAGTGGGTGAAGAATTTCTTGTCAACTTTGAAAGCTAAATGCTAAACTGAGCGAGCATGAACGGCGAAAGCGCCCTTCTTAATCTCTTAATCTCTATTTTCTTAATCTCTTCCCTTGCGGGGTGCGGGCCTTCCGAACCTCTGATCGCCAAGGTGGGCCGTTTTTCGATTACCCGGGGGGAATTTCATAAGAAGCTGGCAGAGGTGGCTCCTGAATATAGAAATTATCTGCTGACTCCCAATGGGAGGAAGCAATTTTTGGAGATTCTGATTCGGGAAAAAATGATTTTGGCCGCGGCGGAGGGGAGCAAAATTTCCCGTTCTCCGGAATTCCTGACGGAGGTGCAAAAACTCAAAGAGGAACAGGCGTCCCAGTTGCGGGAATTCAAGGATTATCTTTTAACCAAGTTGTGGGTTGAGAACTTGAAAGCCAAGGGGATTTTGCAAGTGACGGACCAGGAGGTGGAGGAGTATTTTAAAAAATATCCTAAGGAGGTAAAATTGCGGCATATCCTTCTGGGCACTCCGGAAGAGGCGGAAGTGATTTTAAAGAAGGTGCGCAGGGGAGATTCCTTCGCAGCGTTGGCTAAGACGAATTCCCTGGATTCGGACACGGCCTCCAAGGGAGGATTGCTCCCGCCCTTTCTTTACGGAGAGGTGTTGCCGGAGCTTGAAGATGTGGCTTTCCGCATGAAAGTGGGTGAGGTGACGGGGGTGGTGGGGACTAAATTCGGCTACCATGTGCTCAAGAAAGATACAGAAACCAGGGCGCCTATTTCTCAGGTGCGGGACAGAATCCTGAGGCTTTTGGAAAAGAAAAAACTGGATCAATATCTGACGACGTTCCAAGACAAATATAGGGTTCAAATTCTCGATGAACAATTCAAATAAGTCTTTTAAATTTTTTGTATTCCTATTGCTTGCTCCTATCCCTTATCCCCTGTCCCCTGCCGTTGAGGCGAAGGTGATGGAGGACATTGTGGCCACAGTCAATGGCCAGCCTCTTCTTCTGTCGGATTATAAAAAGAACGTGGAGGCGGTATTGGAGCAGTACAAGCGTAACCTGCCCGAGTTTTTAAAAGAGAAAGATTCTTTGGAGCAGATTCGCACAAAGGTTTTGGATCAGATGATCGATGATGAGCTCCTGGCTCAGAAGGCGGAAAAAGAAAAGATCAAGGTTCGCGAGCGGGAGTTGGATAACGGAATTCAGGAGGTCAAAGACCGTTTTAAAAAGGATGAAACCGGCAAGCCCTTGAGTGAGGATCAGGCGGAGCAGGTCTTTAATGAAGAACTTCGGAAAGAAGGAGTCGGCTTCGGGCAGTTTAGAGAGCGCATCAAAAAACAGCTCATGATCCGCAAGCTCATTGATGACATCATGCGCTCTAAAGCCAAGCCTCCCTTGGAAAAAGAGATAGAGGCGTATTTTAACAAGGTGAAGGCCCATATCAAGGGAGATGCCAGCGTGATGAAAGGCCTATCCAATGAGGATGCCCAGGAGCTTAAAGTTTTGGCACAGAGACTCAAAGATTTAACTTCGGAGCGAGTGCGTGTGCGCCATATTCTAATCCGGGCGGAGCCGGGAGACTCTTTGGTAAAAAAGAGCCAGGCTCTTAAGAAGATTCAAGACATGAAAAAAGAGCTCCAGAAGGACGGCAGTTTCGCGGAATTGGCCAAGAAGTATTCCGAAGATCCGGAAAGTGCCGCGCGCGGCGGAGATTTGGGGTTTATCCTGAAAGGATGGATGGTCCCCGAATTTGAGAAAGCGGCTTTTAGTTTGTCTGTCGGGGAAGTCAGCGAGCCTATCGAGACCAAGTTTGGGTACCACCTGATTCGAGTGGAGGAGAAGAGGGCGGCTCAGTCTCTTCAATATGAGGATGTCCGGGAGGATCTGGGTCAGTTTTTATTTAACCTCAATGTCCATAAGGAACTCCGCGCTTTGGTGAAGGAGCTGCGCTCTCAGGCCACCTTGAAGACCTACCGTACGGATTTAGACCCCTCCAAAGACTAGCCTGAAATCCCCAGCTGGGATTTCACCCGCAGGGCCGGCGTCGCTTAGTGGCGACGGGGCTGTCCAGCGCCGAAGGTGCAAATTCAGTTGCATAAAATTATACAGTCGTCACAGACGAAACATAGTAGGCAACTGATTTTTTTGGACCAATCCAAATAATTTCCGTTCCCTATCTCCAGGCTCAGTATTTTTTTCAAGGAATGGGAGAGGGGACTGTCCTTTCCAAATCCTTTTCCTGCATCCAAACAGGATCTAATCGTTTACGTTTGCTGGGAGGAAGACGGTCCAGTTGGGGTGTGGGAGAAGGGGCTCCTTTAAATTGGGATTCCTTTTTTAAAAGTTCCGCCACATCTTTTCTGGGAGGTTGGGGAGAAGGCGGTTGCGTTTCGTCCTCTAATTCAGTCTCCTCTAGAATTGTTGGGTTTGTGTTTGTTCTATATCGGTAAAATATCCAGAGGAGGGCTATGCCGAGGGCGATCCATGCCGACCGTCTCATTCACCATGCCCTTGGATGAGCCGGCGGATTCTCCATCGATCAAAGAGGCTTATTTTGCTGAACCGGATCCCGTAGCGGTATCGTTTGCCGTTCTCTTTAATGTAGACCACTCGGGCTTCCACATCCAAGGGGACGGTCAGTTTGAAGAATATGGTTTCTCCTTTTTTTAGGGGAACTTCCGTTTCTACTCCCGCGCCCACCTCGCTTAAATCCACAAGTGCGGCTTTGCCTCTGCTCTGGGGAGCATCAGCGGCGCCATAGACATCAAAAACCAGCGTGTAGGGGATTCTTCTGTGCTTGCGGTTGTCTTTGTCGGCCATTGAAATTCCTCCAGTGTCCGCCAACGGCTTCCTGATTATAGGATTTTTCCCATTGCGATAATAGAACCTCCATGCTATACTTTTTCAGAAATACTCTTTCCCTCTATCCGCACCTAAGGATGAGTTGATTAAGGAAGGGGGTTCAGCTCTCGTGGCCGACGGCCGGTGGCACCTTGGCCGTCCTGGCCGAGAGCGGCGAATTAATGGGGGAAACCTAGGTTTCCCTCTTGTAAAGCGCCTGCAACGAAAGATAACCTTAGAGTTGCAGGGCGTTTAGCCCTTGCCAGCAGGCAAGGCGCGGATAGAGGGGGTGAATTAGTCTCGACAGGGACTGACTGATTCGTTGTCGCAGGCCCTGGTTGGTCGGAGCCAGGTTAAAAATCGGCCAAAAACACAAAAGCCAACACCGAAAGTGTGGCCTGGGCTCACGCTTAAGTGAGTCTCGCTGACCAGTCAACGCCCGCTAGGCTGGCTCAGTGTCAAGAAGTGGGCTGGGGATATTCTGCGCGCTTCGTCGGATGTCCTGAGATGAAACGGAGCTTAGCTCAAGGGTACTGGTCTGGGTGTTTCTCTTGGGTGAACAAAAGACCAGACTAAGCCTGTAGGGACGCGAGTGGACAGTTCTTGGACCCGGGGGCAGATCCCGGCACCTCCACATTTTTACAATGAACAAGGGTCGTTTTATTACTCTCTTTGTATTGACCTTCCTCTTCTCTTTTATTTCTCTTCTTTTGCTGCGTTATCCTGAGCAGAGTGTGGCTTTTTTCCCTCTCTACGGGCTTCTTTTCCTTTGGGCAGACTTTCGTCAGGAAAAAGAAGTGCAGGTGATTTTCCTGTTTTTGGTTACCGCTGCGGGGTTGGTTTTGGCGGGACGTATGCCTGGGAAAGTGGTGGCTATTCTTATGGAGATGTCGGGGGTGTGGCTTTTCAGCTTGGGTTTAAGCCGGCATGCCCGGCACCTCTCCGGCCAGGAACAATATTGTCAGACAGAATTGCAGACCCTGGATCACACGATTGAGGAAAATCACAGGGACATCCAGTTCTACCAAAGGCATCAAGAGAGCTTGATGGCTCAGACCCATGTTCGTCGGGAGTTCGTAGATGCTGCTCAGAAATTGGGAGCCACGATGAATTTGGAAGAGATCAAGTCCCGGCTGCTTACCCTTCTGAAAGAGCACTATCCCAAAGTGAAGGCTCAGCTTGTTTCTGGCGCTCCCAGGGACGAATTGGAATCCTGGGTGGTGCGCAAGAAGGTTCCTGTCATGGTCCAAGATTTGTCAACGGATTCCAGATTTCCTCATGTGCAAAGCAGTTCCTTCCGTTCGGCGGTGGTGGTGCCTTTGCAAGTTTTGCGGACGGTGACCGGTTTCTTAAGGTTGGAATCGGAAGAGCCGCGGGTTTTCCAGGCGGAGGATTTGAGAACGGTGGATCTTCTCTCCACCATGGCTTCTCTTTCCATGGAAAATGCCAGACTCTATGAGCGTATTCAGGAACTGGCGGTGCACGATGGACTGACTCAGTTGTATACCCATCGTAGCTTCCAGAATCGGTTGCAGGAAGAAATATTGCGGGCAGGTCGAAGCCAAACGCCGCTCTCCTTGATTATGGGGGATGTGGATCACTTTAAAAAATATAACGATACCTATGGACATCCGGCGGGAGATTTGGTGCTCAAGACCGTGGCTTCCGTGATGAGCCGCTACGCCAGGGAAGTGGATTTCATCGCTCGCTACGGGGGGGAAGAGTTCGCTTTGATTCTGCCGGCCATGGTTCGTTCCAAGGCGGTGGAATTTGCGGAATGCTTAAGACAAAAAGCACAGGAGGAGTCCTTCGTCTTCCAGGGACAGAAAACTCATATCACGATGAGTTTTGGTGTTTCCTCTTTCCCCCAAGACGCGACGACGGCCAGCCAGCTGATTCGAGTGGCGGACGAGAGAATGTATCGTGCCAAGGTGAACGGAAGAAACCAGGTGGTGGTTTGATGCTGGAAGCATTGGGAATTTCTTGTGTGGTGGTGGCTCCCGGGCTTTCGGTTGTTCTCGGTTCCTCTGGGCGGGGGAGAAGAGCCACGGCGGGGATTCTGGTGGCGGTTGTGGGATGGTCGTTTCTCTGGATGGGGGCGTCACGCCTCTCTGAGGCTTCAATCGTCCCTGGCCTCTGGATGGGGGCGTCACGCTTCTCCGAGGCTTCATGGGTGGCTCTCATCCTATGGAGTATTTTAGGGTGCGGCTATTCTTTTTTCCGAATCTGGATGGGAGAGCAAAAAAATTTCTCTTGGATGCATGGGGTGGAAGAAAAAAAGAAGATGCAAAAAGATTTAGAGCGACAGCTTTCCCAAATTCGCCAACACGGGAGTCGGGGAGAGGAGGAGCAGAAGCGCGCTTTAGCGATCTACGGCTTGGTCAAAAGCCTGTCCGAGGCCTTGAGCTGGGATTCCATAAAACCAAAATTGGAATCGGCGATGAAGCGTTATCTGGAGCTGGAGGAGTTTGCCTTATACATTGCCGAGATGGATTCCTCCGAAAAAATGCAGCCCTTGATCAAAAGAGGGCTTTTGGGCTCTGTGGGGGCTGCCTGGGAGAGTCTTAGGGACTCCCTGGTTCACCAAAGGCTAAGCATACAGCAGGCGCACATTTGGCCGGTTCCGCAGGCTGCGGTAGGCGTTCCTATCCCTCATGGCTCTGAATTGGTGGGATATGTTTTTGCCAAACTTCCCGCGGGGACTCAGCCTGAAGAATTGCTGGTGAAAACTCAGGGTTTCGCTGAAGAAATCTCTTTCGCGCTGAAGAGGGTGCGTCTTTTCCAGGAGGTTGAAAGGCTTTCGGAGGTGGATGGGTTGACGGGAGTCTACCGCAGGAACATTTTGGAGCAGAAGATAAAAGAGGAGACGCTGAGGGCTCGGACGTTTAAAACGACGTACTGCTTGATGCTCCTTGACATCGATCACTTTAAAAATTTGAATGACACTTATGGGCATCCCTTCGGGGATGCTGTCTTAAAACGCCTGGGAGAAATTTTGAAAGCTTGTGTCTATGAAACGGACTTCGTGGCTCGGTATGGGGGAGAGGAGTTTGCGGTCCTGCTTCCCAGGGCGGAGCCCATCGGAGTTTTAAGAAAGGCGGAGACGATACGCTCCATGGTGGAAAAGGAAACATTTATCCAGGGATTGGACACGGTGCACATCACCGTTTCTATTGGAGTGGCCCATTTTCCTCGGGATGGACAAACGCCGGAAGAAGTGGTGGCTCAGGCGGATCAGGCTTTATACCAGGCGAAAGCTCAGGGCCGCAACCGTATCGTGGACGTAAACAACTCAGCTTGAGATTGGGGGGTTCCATGGAAGAATCGGGTTCTCGCAGGAAGATCGTGCTCCTATTGATTTTACTCTATGGCCTGTCGGTCGTGGCAGCCCTGGGGATTTTGTACCGAGGGGGGTTAAAGACAAAGGAATCCAGCGCTCTCTCTGTCCCTGTTCGGTTGCTGTCCATGAGAAAGGCGGAGGGAGTAGGATGGATTTCCATACGCGGCCCCATCTATGAGTCGGAAAGCGGCAGGCTGTGGGAGAGCGGGTTGCAGCAATGGGTGCGCCGCATCCATTCTCTCGCGGAAAAGCCGGAGGTCAAGGCGTTGGTGCTGGATATCAATTCGCCCGGGGGAAGTGTGGCTTCCGTTCAGGAGTTGTACAGTCAGATTTTGAAAGTTAGAAAAGAGAAAAAAAAGCCCGTGGTGGCGCTTTTGGGGGATGTCGCGGCGAGCGGCGGGTATTATATTGCTTCGGCTTGCGACAAGATTGTGGCGCGCCCCGGCACGCTGACGGGCTCCATCGGAGTCATTTTTAGCGTCAGCAATGTGGAGGGGCTCTTCGGCAAACTGGGGATCCGGGTGAATCCCATCAAGTCGGGCAAACACAAGGATATCGGCTCTCCTACGCGGCCCATGCTCCCGGAAGAAAAACAGATTCTTCAAGGGCTCATTGACGATGCCTACTCCCAATTCCTGGATGCTGTGACGGCGGGGAGGGCGCTTCCTTTGGAGAAAATAAAGCCTTTGGCGGATGGTAGAATCTATACGGGAAGACAGGCCCAAGCCATGGGTTTGGTGGACATTTTAGGCGGAATAGAGGAGGCGGTGAAAGCGGCGGCAGAGTTGGGAGGTATTAAGGGGGAGCCCAAGATCATTCGGGGAACAGATCCCCTGGATCAGTTTAGAAACTTGCTGGAAATGGAGACCCGATGGTCACACTGGCGGGACCTGGGAAATGTGTTGATGAGTTCTGGGGTTCTGGAGTATCGTTGGAAGGGGAATTGGTGATGGGACACTATCTGGATATTCTTTACGATTTTTTCGAGTTTCCGGATTATGCAGCCCAAAGGGTTCAGGAAATAAAACCGGTTGGATTAGGCCTGTTGGCCTATGGGGTGGCGGGTGGCAGTTTGTTTTTAGCCCAGGCCCTTTCCGATCGATTTTTATTTTTGGATCCGAGCATGCCTTTATTCATCGTGACTTGCCTGGGACAGTTGGCGTGTGGATTTTTTTTGACGGCGGCGTTGCATCTCCTGACGGAGGTCTCGGGGGGCCAGGGTTCTGCCGTAGGACTTTTTATTTTGTTTGGTTTAAGTGATTTGGTCTGGGCCTTGGCGGTTCCCCTGTGTCTTATTTTGGGTTTGTTTCTGCCGGTGCGCGGATGGATTTTCTCTGTCCTATTTATGTTTTTGGGATTCGCTAACTTTTATCTTAAGGCGAGGAGTATCCATGATAATTACGGCGTTTCGTCGGGGAAGGCATGGATGCTTCTTTCCTTGCCGTATCTTTTTGTTTTGGGAATTCCCGTTCTGCTGTTCGGGTGGATGTTCTGGAGAATTTTCTTTTAAAAACCTGCCTTGTGAATAATTCGCAAATTGCTCAGCTGTTTGAAGA
>JACQJN010000130.1 GCA_016205085.1 Elusimicrobiota bacterium
CCTTCCCGCAGGATCAGATTGACTCCATCTACCGCTTTGAGTCCCCCGAAATATTGTGACAGGCTTTTGACCTCAAGTAATATCTTTTTCATAACTCCAAACTCTCAACTCTGAACTCGCAACTCTTCTAATTCTGTCCGGCGTCGTTTGGAAGGCAGAAGCCCTTGGGGACGGAAGGTGACGACAAAGACCATGATCAGTCCGAAGATAAGATAGCGGTAGTTGATGAAGCCCGCGCCTAGAATTCTTGAGAAAAAGTCGCTGGAAGCCTGAAGAAGCTGGGGGCTTCCCGCCAATAGGACGGCTCCTAAAATAGCCCCGGGGATGGAGCCCATCCCTCCCAGGACAATCATCGCCACAATCAGGATAGACTCCCAGAAAACAAAAGATTCGGGAGTGACGAATCTTTCCCAATGGGCGAATATGGCGCCTGCCGCCCCCGCAAAAACGGAGCTGATGGTGAAGGCCAGGAGCTTTAGTTTGGCGACCGGTAATCCGGAAAGCTCTGCCGCAATCTCATCTTCTCGGATGGCGACCCAGGCCCGGCCCCATCTGGAATCTTCCAGGCGTTTTGAAAGAACTGCGGCCACGCAGATGGCAATGAGAATGAGGTAATAATAGCCCATGTTGGAGGGGTCGCGTCCTAAATCATAGCCGAAGATTTGGACAGCCTGTATGGATTCGCCCACGCGCGGGAGACCTTTGGGTCCGTTGGTGAGGAAATCCAGGTTGTTAAATGTAAGGCGGGTGATTTCTCCAAAACCCATGGTGACGATGGCCAGATAATCCCCTCGGAGACGAAGGATGGAGATACCAACCAGAAGACGCACCGAAACCGACACGGCTACGGCCGCTACCAGGTTGAACCAGAAACTAAAGCCGTGGATGGAGCCGATGGCGGCGGTGTAGGCTCCCAGGGCATAAAAGGCGATGTAGCCCAGATCAAAAAGCCCCGCACAGCCCAAAGTGAAGTTGAGTCCCAATGCCAACAGGATGTAGAGCCCTACCGTTCCTGCCGCCCGTATGAGGTAGACGGAGGATGTGTTTCTGACGAGCAATGGGAACAGGATCAAAGCTAAAAGGGCGAGCCCTTTTAGCAGAATTGCAGATTTTAAATCCGAAATTTTAAGCATTACACCTTTTCGGCTATCTTCTCGCCCAAAATTCCAGTTGGGCGGATCAGAAGCACAAAGATCAATATGACGAAGGCCACCACGTCCTTCCACTCGGAGCCGTTGGGAAGGTATCCCGCCGCCGCTACCTCAAGTATTCCCAGGATGAAGCCACCCAAAACAGCTCCTTGAATATTGCCGATTCCTCCCAGGACGGCGGCCGTAAAAGCCTTGACACCGGGCAGAAATCCCAAGTTGTACTTGATAGAGCCGTAGTACATCCCGTTCAAAACTCCGGCCGCTCCGCCCAAGGCCCCTCCCACCAAAAATGTGATTCCGATGATTTGGTTCGAATCGATTCCCATGAGGGCGGCGGCTTCTAAATCGTCCGCGCAGGCGCGCATGGCTTTCCCTGTTTTCGTTTTCTGAATAAAGAGATGAAGTAGGACCATCAAAACCAGCGAGGTGAACAGGATAACCAGTTGAAGCGAATTGAGAGTGGCTGGGCCTATGGAAAAATTGGTGGGCACAACGATTTCCGGAAATGTCTGAGATTGATTCGTGATCCAAAGAAAAACTGCGTTCTGCAGGATGATGGATATCCCGATGGCTGAGATAAGAGGGGCCAAAGAGAGGGTATGTCTTAAAGGGCGATAGGCGCATTTTTCAATGAACATATTCAACACACCGGAGCCCAGCATGCTCAGGACGAAGACAGTGGTCAGTCCCAGGGGGCCTGCCTGAAAGGCGGCAGGAAAAAAGGTCAGCACTCCTAAGCCGATAAAAGCTCCCAGCATGAGCACTTCGGAATGGGCAAAATTGATCAGGCGAAGAATCCCGTAGACGAGGGTATACCCCAGGGCAATGAGAGAATAGATGGCCCCCAGAGTAAGGCCGTTGATGAGTTGTTGGATGAACACTACTGCAAGGGAGGAAAGGAACGGTCTTTAAACCGAGCCTGGGTCATCGTGATGATTTTATTGAGGGTATCTCCTTTCTCATCGAATGTGGTAAGCCCTAAGAGCCCGGAATATTTTGTTTTTCTCAGTTTCTCGATAAGCGCAGCCCGCAGGGTTGGGACGGAGGTTAAAGGGTTTTGAGGGGGAGGGGGAAGGATTTTGGCCAGGGTTTCCAAAATGATGTTGGTTGCCTCATAGCCGAAGTGATCGAAAGGTTTGAGTTCCATCCCCGGGAATTTCTTTTGGTATTTTTGGATAAAACCTTTTGCCGTAGGCAAATATTCCACCGGTATTCCGGTGATGGTCAGGTAGGCGCCGTCGGCGGCTTCTCCCGCCACGTCAAAGAGGGTGGGAGTTTTTGTTCCGTCTCCGGAAAAAAAACGGGCCTTCAAACCTAGTTCTTTGGCCTGTTTGATGAGAAGACCCGCTTCGGTATAGAGCCCTCCAAAATAGAGGCCTTCGGGAGACAGGGACTTGATGCGGGTGAGCAGAGCTTTGAAGTCTCTTTCTCCCACCGAGATGCCGTCAAAACTGAGCACCTGGCCCCCAATTTCGACGAAGCGTTTTTGGAACTGTTCCGCCAATCCCTGGCCGTAAGGGGTTTTATCGTGGACAACCGCAAAGCGTTTGAACTTTAGCTTCCGGTATATGAATTCCGCGGCATAGGAACCTTGAACGTCGTCCGTGGGAACAACGCGAAACACGCTCTTGGGGCCGTTCCAACTGGATTCCAATTGCTGCTGTGTCAGTTTGGGGTTTGTGGAGGCCGGGGAGACCATCGCCAGACCGGCTCGAGAATAAACTTGGGAAGCGGGAATGGAGCATCCCGAATTATAGTGGCCTACCACGGCAATCATTTGAGGGTCGGAGATGATCAGATTGGCCACATTGACGGCTTCTTTGGGATCGGCACGGTCATCAAAGGCGCGGGCCTCCACAGGGAAGGGAAATTTCTTGGATTCGTTGATCTCGGCCACGGCCAGTTCCACGGCTCGACGGACTCCTTGCCCCTCCGTTCCCATATCTCCGGTCAGAGGCATGGCTACCGCAATTCGCAAGACCTGAGCTTTTTGTCCGCACCCCGAAAGTCCCAATCCCATGGCCAGAGCCATAACCTGTAAACGGGTTTTTTTATTCATGTTCATATTCGCTACCTGCGTTCCTCATGGTACTAAAAATCACTTCCTTAGTATACCTCTACTCGAAGGCGCTGTTCCGTTTTAAGCTTTTGGACGAAATTTTTTTCCAGGGCATCCAGAACCGGAAAGATTCCCTCCTCCATCCCTTTGAGTCCGCACAGATAGATCATGCCGTTGGGTTGAGAGAGGATTTTAAACAGCTTTTCCCTGTGTTCGTAGATGCGGACCTGGACGTACATTTTGTTCTGTCGGGTAGGAACCTCGGCCGGGAAAGGGTTGTTCTCCTCGCGGCTGACGGCGGTGATATAGGTGAATTTGGGGTGCTTGGCGGCTGTGGCTCTGAACTCCTCATCATAGAGGGTACAGTCTTTGTAGGGGACGCCCAGAATCAACCACGCCTCGCCTGGGTAGCCTTCTTGAAACATATCCATCAGCATCCCGCGGAAGGGAGCGATTCCCGTTCCGGTGGCCACGAATACGAAGTTTCGACTGCGAAAATCATCTGGGATGAGGAAATGCTTGCCGGTAGGCCCCGTCACCTTTAAC